>CAYJIE010000019.1:30061-32181 GCA_964370145.1 uncultured Oscillospiraceae bacterium | reverse complement strand
GGGCACAGGATATCAAGGCAATCGCCCACAAGGACAGGGCACAGGATATCAAGGCAATCGCCCACAAGGACAAAGCGGCACAGGATATCAAGGTAATCGCCCACAAGGACAGGGCACAGGTTATCAAGGTAATCGCCCACAAGGTGGATATCAAAAGAGACCGTCGCAGGGCATGGGACAAGGACAGGGTGACGGCAAAGATGATTACTCAGGCGGCCCACGCTTCTTGCCAAGCACTCCAAAGCGTATAGTACCGGCAAGATCCGGCACAGAGACGACGAGGAAAGAGGGCGTGCGTGTGGTTGACACTCGTGGCGGCACAGTCGACCTAGCGAAATATGATGACCGTTTTGAAACAATGGCGGCGGACAGAGGGCCACGCAATATGACAGGCGGCAAAGAGCGCTTCAAGAAACAAAACAACAGAGGGCCTCACGCATATCAAAAGAGGGAGACCGAGGCTGAAAAGCTAAAGCGTCTTGAGCTTGAGAAGGCGAGAAAAGCTCCACTTAATATAACAATTCCAGATACGATTGTCGTGTCAGAGCTTGCGACAAGGCTGAAGAAAACTAATGCAGATGTTGTTAAAAAGCTGTTCCTACTTGGTAGCATGGTCTCCGCTAATGACACTATCGATTATGATGCGGCGGCACTGGTCGCTGAGGAATTCAAGGCGAACTATACAAAAGAAATCGTTGTTACAATTGAAGATAGGCTAATTAATGACCAAGAGGATGCGGATGAAAATCTCGTTCAGCGCTCCCCTATTGTCGTTGTTATGGGGCATGTCGATCATGGTAAAACTTCACTGCTTGATGCAATCAGAAACACATCGGTAACTGATGGCGAGGCAGGCGGAATCACACAGCATATCGGTGCGTATAAAGTTTCTTGCAATGGTAGAGAAATTGCATTTCTTGACACACCCGGACATGCGGCGTTTACTTCAATGCGTGCACGTGGTGCAAATGTCACTGACGTTGCAATCCTTGTGGTTGCGGCGGACGACGGCATCATGCCACAAACAGTTGAGGCGATAAATCATGCGAAAGCGGCAGGAGTTTCAATCATCGTCGCTATCAATAAAATTGATAAACCAGCGGCTAATCCTGAGAAGGTTAAGCAAGAACTCACAGAGCACGGACTTGTACCGGAGGAATGGGGCGGAGATGTTATCTGTGTTCCCGTGTCAGCGAAAACTCGTGACGGACTTGATAATCTACTTGAAATGGTGCTGCTTGCGGCGGATATGCTTGAGCTTAAAGCAAATCCGGAGCGTTTTGCGAAGGGTACTGTAATTGAGGCAAGACTTGACAAAACAAGGGGTTCTGTTGCGACAATTTTGGTACAAAACGGAACACTTAGAACAGGCGATATAATCATTGCAGGCACATCTGTCGGACGTGTCAGAGCGATGACAAATGACCACGGAAGAAAGATAAAAGAGGCGGGCCCATCAACACCTGTTGAGATTACGGGACTTGCGGAAGTGCCACAGGCGGGCGACATCGTCCACGTGGTTGAAGATGAGAAAATGGCAAGAGAGCTTGCGGAGCAAAGACGCACGAAGTCAAAAGACGAAGTGGCGGCATCTGTACCGAAAGTGTCACTTGATGACCTGTTTTCACGAATTCAAGAGGGCACAGTAAAAGACTTGAACTTGATTGTAAAAGCTGATGTTCAAGGTTCCTTTGAGGCTGTTAAAGCAAGCCTTGAGAAACTTACATCAGCAGAAGTTAAAGTCCGTGTTATTCATGGTGGTGTCGGTGCGATTTCAGGCTCTGACCTCATGTTAGCAGAAGCATCAAATGCAATTGTAATTGGATTTAATGTGCGTCCTGACATCACAATCAGAGAAGATGCGCAAAGCCGCGGAATTGATATCCGCACATATCGTATTATATATGAGTGCATTGAAGAGATTGAGACTGCAATGAAGGGTCTGCTCGAGCCTAAGTTCAGAGAGATTGTGCTTGGAAGTGCGGAAGTGCGCCAAGTGTTCAAAGTCACTGGTTCCGGTATTGTCGCAGGCTCATATGTCAAGAACGGCAAAATGCAACGTAATGCGCTTGTACGCCTATTGCGTGACAGCGTGGTTATTGCGGATACGAAAATTGCCG
>CAYJIE010000019.1:5466-30051 GCA_964370145.1 uncultured Oscillospiraceae bacterium | reverse complement strand
CGCCGTTTCAAAGACGATGTTAAGGAAGTTATGACAGGATATGAATGTGGTGTAACGCTTGAGAATTACTCTGATATTAAAGAGGGTGATGTCGTTGAGGCATACATCATGGAGGAGTATAAGGACTAAGCAATCGCAAAGGAGAAAAAATGGCAAAACACAGACAGAGACGTGTGGATGATCTTGTAATGCAGGAATTATCCATATTGATAAGAGAGATGAAAGACCCGAGAATACCGATGATGACGAGTGTGATGCGTGTGAGTGTCACACCCGACCTTAAGTTTGCAAAGGCTTATATAAGTGTTATGGCGGACGAGGAAGGAAAAAAAGAGTGCATCAAAGGGCTGATGTCGGGGGCTGGATTTATAAGACGCGAGATTGGGAAACGCGTGGGACTTCGAGCGACACCGGAGTTTACATTTGTGATTGACGATGGTGTGGAGCACGGCGCATATATCTCGCAGAAGATAGCAGATCTTAACATTCCAAAGCTCGATGAGGACGAAAAAGAGAAGGACGACGAGGAGTAGACTATGTCAAAAATCATAAGTCAAGAGGCTCTTGATTTCTTTCGGGAGAGAGACAATTTTCTAATATTATGCCATGTGAAGCCCGACGGTGACACATTGGGCTCGGGTTTCGCGCTCCGTGATGCACTGCGTGCTTTGGGTAAAAAAGCTCAGGCGGTTTGCGGCGACGAAATCACCCCGAAATATGTGTTTTTATCCGATGGCGAGGCTGTGCCAAAGCCAGACTTTGAACCAAAGACCATTGTAACAGTCGATGTCGCAAGCGTGTCTTTGCTCGGCGAGGAATATGGGCGATATGCAGAGGATATTGACTTGGCAATTGACCATCACCCTTCGTTTCAATTTTTCGGCAAAATTAATATCTGTGATCCCGAGGCGGCGGCAACAGGCGAGATTATATATAAGTTAATTGATGCACTTGGCGTTGAGATAAGTCCTGCGATGAACAAGGCGCTATTTACTTCAATCACGACGGATACAGGTTGCTTTAGATATAGCAACACCAGTGCATATACGATGCGCATGGCGGCTGACCTCATGGAACTAGGGCTTGTGGCAAATCCGCTTATACACCATCTGTTTATGACACGCTCAAAAAGGCGAATTGTCTTTGAGGGGCGACTGGTTGAGACGGCGAGAATGTATAAAGGCGGTAAGGTTGCCTTTGGGATTGTCACAAAAGCACTTGTCGAAGAAATGGGGCTTACTGCGGACGACTTAGAGGACTGCGCCACGATTCTTAGATGTGTTGAGGGCGTGGAGCTTGCATTTTTAATTAAAGAACATGATGATTTCCTACGAATATCTTGTCGCTCAAATGCATTTGTAAATGTTAGTGAGTTGGCGGCGAAATTCGGCGGAGGCGGACATACGAGAGCGGCAGCGATGCGCATGGATTGCAGCATTGAGGAAGCAATTGAGAAAATCACGGCGGAAGTTGATAAGTATTTGAAAATCTGCGAATAAACAGGAAAGGAGTGCTCATATGGATAGATCTCAACTTTTTGACCCTACAAAAAGGGAAAAAATAATAAATCCGCTCTGTGAGCGCTCGACCTTGAATGACCTTAGGAGAAGGCATGTGTTTGCGTTCTCAAAAGGACTTGGACAGAACTTTCTTGTAAACCCAAGAATACCATATCAAATTGTGCAGGCGTCTGAAATTGATGAGAGTTTCGGCGTGCTCGAAATCGGACCGGGAATAGGCGCTCTGACATATGAGCTTGCAAAGGCGGCGAAAAAGGTAGTGGCAATTGAAATTGACCGCTCACTTGAGCCGATTTTGGCAGAAACACTCCCATTCCCAAATGTTGAAGTCATGTTTGCAGACTTTATGAATATAGACGTCGGGGCGCTCATCGAGGAAAAATTCCCGAACATGAAAGTGGCGGTAGTCGCAAATCTGCCCTATTATATTACAACGCCGATTGTGATGAAACTGCTGGAGACAAGAGATATCAGAGTTGATGTCATCACGGTCATGGTGCAAACTGAAGTCGCAGAGCGACTTTGCGCACCACCAGGGAGCGACGACTCGGGAGCGGTAAGCTTGGCTGTGGAATATTACAGCGAGCCGAAAATCATGTTCAAGGTGCCCTCAGGCAACTTCATGCCAATGCCAAAGGTGGATTCTGCAGTTATCCGCATGAAAATTAGAAATGAAGCGCCTGTTATGTGCAATGATGTAAAATTGATGTTTGAGCTGATTAAACTTGCCTATGGTCAAAGGCGCAAGACGCTTGTAAATGCGGTGGGTAATTCAGGTAAATATTCAAAAAGGCTCATCGGCGATGTCCTTGAGAGCATGAAACTCAGCAGAGAAATCAGGGGCGAGCGCATGACACTTTCACAATTTGCAATACTTGCAGATGCCCTTATGGGGCATGAAAATACATCGATAGTATAAGAGCTTGGCGGAACGCCAAGCTCTTTTGTACACTGGGTATGTGTCCTTACCGAGGCAAATGAATTGCCTCTCACGGACTTCCCACATTAATCCGTTTTGTCCCAATTGAGGGACAAAGCTGGGATTAGATTAGCCAACATGCTCGCCACTTTTACGCCAATTGAGATTGGCGTGGCATGCGCATGTCATGGCATTCAGACGTCTCAAAAGTAACTTTTTCGACAGTCTGAGAGCTTGGCAGTGTGCCAAGCTCTTTTTGCGTCATAAAAACACATCAACTTGCATATGTTTATAACAAAACAGCAAGGAGTTTTTATGCGAAGAGGACGCCTATTTATCATAAATGCAATCATCATGACCGCAACATCACTATTCCTGCGCTCAATTGGAGTTGCAATGAATGTATATCTCTCAAATATCATCGGTGCTGTGGGCATGGGTGTTTTTTCACTTTTAATGAGTATATATTCATTCGCAGTCACCTTGGCAACTTCGGGAATTAATCTAGCAACGACAAGACTTGTCGCAGAGGAAATCGCAAGAGGGAGGGAAAAATCCGCTCTTGCAGCAATGAAAAAATGCCTTAGATATGCGATGTTTTTTAGCATATTGGCAACGGTGCTGCTCGCCATTTGTGCACCGTTCATCTCCTCGACATGGCTAAAAAACAGCATCTCCACATTACCTATATACGCTCTAGCACTCAGCCTTGCGCCTCTGTCAATTTCGTCGGTACTCAGTGGCTACTTCACATCGGTTGGTAGAGTCACAAAAAGCTCGTCCGCACTTGTCCTTGAACATATCCTCCGCTTTGGGTTTATCATCGCAATGCTATCTCTGCGCTCCCCTCTTTCGCTCGACTATGCTTGCCTATCGATTGTTCTCGGTGGGGCACTAGCAGAAATAACAGCATGTATATTTCAATATATTTTATACATAATGGACAAAATTCGCTATCGCAAAGCGGCAAAAACGGTATCAAATGACCTCTTTTCTCGCATGATGCAAATTGCGATTCCGGTCGCGCTTAGCTCATATTTGCGCTCTGCCCTCAATATGTTTAAGCAGATTATTGTCCCCTTGCAGCTTGAAAAGAGCGGTGCATCTTTTCAAAAATCACTGGCGGATTACGGAATGATAAGGGCGATGGTGTTCCCGATTTTGATGTTTCCTGCGGCGTTTTTCACAGCTTTCAACTCACTTATAATACCTGAGCTCGCACATAGTAATATCACGAATAATCATGCTCGAATTGACAGAATAATGAGCAGAATTTTCAAGACCACAATGATTTTTTCCGTCTGCGTGGGCGGTGTGATGTTTACATATGCAAGTGAAATCAGCGCTCTGATTTACAAGAGTGATGACATTGCAAACTATCTCAAAATTTTCGCACCACTCGTTGTGTTTATGTACTTCGACGACATCGTAGATGCCATCCTAAAAGGGCTTGGTGAGCAAGTTCATGTGGTGAAAATCAACATTTATGACACAATTTTGGGCATTGCGCTGCTATACACGCTCTTGCCTATTTTGGGAATACAGGGATATATTTACGCTATCTATGCCACGGAGATATTCAATGTGATATTGTCCGTACGACGCCTAATGAAGGTGACGAATTTCAAAATTCAAATTATTTTCTGGCTGATTGTCCCTATAATTGCGATAGCCATAGCAACGACGCTTACACAGATTTTAATTGAAATCGCACCACTCGCAATTATTTTCGCCGTCACCTTGTATATCTCAATTTTATATGTCACAGGCTCAATTGTTAAAGAGGACTTCGCTGTTTAACTCTTGAAAAACGGTGCAAAGCGTGATAAAATAGAGGAAATCAATGGCGACAACTTTGGTTGCTGGCATTATAAAGAAACAGGAGATACGAGATGAAACCGATTCTAATATCAGGAGCCATGGACATAGAAGTGCAATTTTTAATTGAAAGCTTGGGGGCGACAGTTGACAAAAGCATTGCCGGATACGACTTTTATAGGGCAAATTATCACGGAAAGCCCATTGTGATTTCACGGACGAAAGTCGGCATGGTGAATGCGGCGACGAGTACAACGCTGGGTATTTTAGAATATCAGCCGTCGATGATTATAAATCAGGGCTGCTTTGGCGGATATGGAGATATGCGCTGTAAAGACATTCTACTTGTCAGTGAAGCCGTCAATATTTGCTCGTTCCAAAAAGGTGCGGGGGATGCTGTGGATATCGCCAAATGGGAGCATATGAATTTTGACGACGATGATAGAAAAATTGGGTCAGATACAGAACTTATTGAGATATTCTCGAAGTTGCCATATGTGCATGGAGCAGTCAAAACAGGTATAATCGGCAGTGGCGATGTGTGGAATCGAGAGAGGAAATTCATCAAATTTTTGCAAGACAAACTTGCTGTACAGGGTGAAGATATGGAGAGCGTTGCGGTGCTCACAGTCGCAAACAATTTCAACTTGCCATGCATTGGGGTGAGGATTGTGTCAAACAATGAATGTTTAGGCGAGGAGTATGATCGCAGTACAGTGCGCCTGTGTCAGGAATTTGTGCTGTCTGCCGTTTCGAGTTTGTAGTGAAGCTTATTGTGACAGCATGAATTTAGCAGATTTTCGAAAGCAAAAGGGAAAATAAATTAATACAAAACTAGATATAAACCACGAACAAGGAGTAGAATTTTATTAAAATTCTACTCCTTGTCTATTATTTTAGCTAAATTAGGCTATATTGGCAATAGACCTCGTTTGCGAACAGCGGCTATATGCTCGTTGCCCTGCCCTGCAAATACAATCCCACATGCAATTAAATTAATTAATGTAGAAATTGCGTCTTTTTTGTCGCTTTCACTACGATTTTAATGAAAATTAAAGAAGTGTTGCCAAGATTGTGCAAGTTGAAATGAAAATCCGACAAAAGTCATTCTTGCCCCTTAAAAAGTAAAAAAGCGAAAAAATGCACTGTTTATAGTATGAAAAATGCAATAATATACGCTTGGTATACTAATGCGTTGAAAATAATGCTCATTTTGCAAGCATTAAATTAACTAGTCGATAAACTTTGACTTGACTAATCAGATGTTTTTTGTCGCAAAAAATGAAATTTGCGACGAAAACGCACCATTAGCTTTGACGGCAGCTAAACTTCTTCGCTAGACACGAAAAGAAGTGCCAATAAAATCAAGAGCAGGTCATTGTCAGTGTCTTCGGCAGATAGCATAAAAATCAAGCCGATTAAAAGTAAATCTTGCGTTGGAAGTCCCATAACTGTGCCGTCGCCACCTTGAAAGCGCTCAAGCAATGCGCTTATCGGTGAGCCCGTTGTCTTCGTTTTTTCTCCCTTTTGTGGAGTGCCGCTTTTTTTCTTTCGAGTCTCTTTTGCGCTCGCAGGGCTTTCTTTTCTTCTTGTTTCTCTTTTCGTTGTGCCCTTGCCAGTTGTCTCTCCTCTTTTGCTATCGCCTTTTTCTCGCCTTGAAGAAGTACCCTTGTTTTCGCTTGTTGTCTTCTCTCGGCCTTGAGTTCCTGTTCCTCTGCCGCTAGACGCATTTTCTCGTTTTGGTGAGTCTTTTGGTGAGTTGCGTGATGATGTTCTCTTTGTGCTGTCTTTTGCTCGCAACTCTTGCAATTCTTTTTCTTTTTGCGAGGGCTTGGAATTTTTGCCATGATTTGAGTTCTCCTCTCTTTGCTCCCTTTTTTGTGATTTGAAATTTCGACTATACATATTGGTCACCGTTTTTCGAAGCCGTCTAAAATGTCCATGACGGGACCGGCAAGACGGCTGAGTTTTATGAACATGACGGCATCGTCAAGTCTCTTGATTCGCTCGCCTGTTAAATATGGGCGAATTGCGTATAGCAGTTGAACCTTTGGGTCATTTTCGCCCTCTGAAAACATGCTTATCATCGGCAGTGCTTTTATGAGCACAGAACTCATGTCAAAACCCTGTGATTCATTGCTATCTTTTGTATCGCCGCCTACAAGCGAGCCGAGCAGTGCGGACAAGCCGCCAGCGAGCGGAGTGCCGCTCGAATCCTCGTCATCATCACTTGCAAGCGCAGTATTTATGCGATTTAGTTTGTCGTTTTCCTCGTCACCTTCTAGCAAAGTGGAGAGGAAATCTGTGAATTCTGTCATAATAAGGCTCCTTTCCGCCGCTTTCGGCTGACAATTTTCAGAAAAATCACTTATCCCCTAAGAGTTTTTTGAGCCTTGCTGTGTTTTCAGGGGTCATCATCTTTTCGATTGACTTTGGATTTTTAAGTACAATTTCGAGCTTTGCCATATCTTCTTCTGAGAGCTTTCTAAGCATTTTTGCAAGCTCGTTTGGGGAGCTTAGTTTTGCCAGTTTTGCCTCGTCCACCCCTAAGCTGTTTTTAGCAATCCTCATTGCATTCTCGATTGATTTGCTATCGATTTTCGACATATCCATTTTATCTCTTGCCATTGTAAAACCGCCTTTCAAAACATATTTGTGAAATTAATTGTGTTTTATATAGCAGTATATGCAAATAACCGCTTTAAGTGAACGTAAATCCTTGATTTTTGTGCGTATTTTCTATTTACAAAGCTTGTAAAATATGCTATAATTAATTGCTATGCACAAAAAGTGATTTTATAAGGTATAGCGGGGGAATTACCGCTTTAGATTGGAGAGGAATTTTGCACAGAGAAAATGTGAGGGTTAAGGGAAGATTTGCCATCATGGTAGCTCTTATTGTGTTCTTGACACTGACAGCGCTTGCCGTCGTGTCATATGTCCCACAAGAGAACGGTCGAGCGCAACTCGAGATACTTATTTTAGTGATAGGGACGGTTGCGGCAGTCATGTCGATGAAAAACGGCGGCTCGGAATATCTCTATTACATAATCGATGAGCACTTCATTGTGAGGGTGCAACGATTGAGCCAGAAGACGGAGCTTTTATACGAGGTGCGCGTCAAGGATATTTTGCATATATACAAGGCGAGTGAAGTGAAAATTGAGAGTGATGAAATCGAGAGCGTTTTTGATTACTCAGAGAAATATTCACTGGGGCTTAAAATTGCTTTAATTGTAAGGATAAAGAACAACAAGTATAATAAAATAGTTATATCGGCGTCGTCGAAGACGCTTCGGATGCTTGCAGAGCTCAGTCGAGCGAAGTTGCATTTTAATTTGGATGAGGTCTGCGAAAATATAAAACGCTGAGGTAGATAATGAAAAAAAGTAATTCAATCTTGTTTATTGTTCTGTTTGTCGCTGTGGTTGCAATTTGTTTTGCAGGCTTATTTACCGTGCTTGGAATGGGTGATGAAGCAAAAATTGACAGCGTTGACGATTTATATGTAGTATATGGTGAGCGTGAGATTTTAGGTAGAGTTCACAGTTCTTTGCATGATGCGGTCGTGCAAATCTTTTTGCTGATTTCAACGCAGGACAAGGGTTCAAGCGGTGAATTTGATGAGATTACAGTGCAAAATGAGGAGAACAAGGAGATTATAAACGCTCTGCTTTCAGAGATAAAAGAGGACTATCCTGACAATGTGGAACTTGCGGCGAGTGCGCAAAAAGCGCTGGATTTATATATCACATATGAGGATATCTTTGCCGATGTAGCGGCACTTGTGGCAATGGGCGACTTTGAGAGCGCCGCAACAGAGGCGTTGACCATGGAAGAGCAAAACACAATTTTGTCCGATGAATTATATACTTTAGAGGCAGAGCTTGCACAAGTCGCTTCGCAAATCAGAGACGAGGCAAAGGCTGCAAGTGAGCGCTTTGATGTCTCAAACACTGTGATGTTTACATTGTCGGGCGTTGCTGTGCTCTTCTTCGCATATCTCACAGTGTCAAGCGTTGCAAAGCTACAAAAAAGCGAGCGCTCATTTAGAAAGCGTAATCAGCTTTTCACCGAGAACACTAAGGAATGTCACGCTTTTTATGACAGCAAGTCGAATAAAATCACTTATTATACAGGTAATGCAGAGAGCTTTTTCGGTGCGAAAATTAAGGACATGAACAGTCCGGAGAAGTTTGCAGAAGGCATTAGCAATTCTGACAGAGAAGACTTTATGAATTCATTGACAAGAGCGGTGCAAGGTGCACCTTCACATGTCTTCTATTCATATAAGCGCACACAAATTGGACCGTCAAGTCACTTTGCAACAGAGATGTATCCGATCAAGGGCGAGAGTTCGCGTCAAGATGGCGTGCTCTTAGTCAGCGTTGATGCAACTCATGATTATCTCTTGACAGAGCAAGGCAGAACGCTCTCACAGCTAGTTGAGAACTCAAACAATATGATTTGCGTGTTTAAGAATATGCAGCAAATGGAATATGTAAACGAGCAAGCTTTGCAATTTAGGGGAATTGAAAATCCTGAAGATGCCTTGGAAATGGGCTTTGCTGCATTTTTTGATTCAGATGATGCTGTTGCCAAAGAGATACCCGATGAGATTAAGCGTCCAGAGCCGATGAGTGTTATGCGTCGTGTGGCGCTACGACGCTTTGATGGCGAGCTTATTGACATTGAGCAGACAATTTTCACTTTCAAAGATGTCAAGGGTGCGAATAAATATGCTGTAATTGGCAGAGAAATCACTGATATGGTTGAGAATGAATATGAGCTGAATAAGCTAAAGAGTGATTTTGACTCCATGAAAGTCGTGAAAAGTGAAGTCATTGCTTCGCAGGAGCGCCGTCTGTCAGCGCCACTTAAAGCGATTGAGGACACTCTTGTCAGTATGCAACACAGCGAGGATAGCGATGCCAATATAACAGCGGCACTAAAATCTGTGGACGAGCTCAGCTTCACATTGGCGAATGTGCTTGACACGGCGAGAGCACAGACGAATGGACTTAAGATTAAGTCAGAGGAGTTCACGCTCGAGGATAAGTTACAGTCGATTATCGATATGTTTAGCGAGAGATTTAGCGAGCGAGATATCAGCTTTGATGTACGCATTAAACATATGAGCGAAACCTTCGTGGGCGATGGCGAGAAGATTGCAAGGGTTGTTCGCAATTTGCTTGAAAATGCGCTGAAATACACGACGGTAGGCAATGTGTCACTTTCTCAGGACTTCTTTGCCGAGAAGACAGGAGCGGTTGTGCTCGGCTTTACCATTGCGGACAGCGGAATCGGAATGTCGGAAAATGAAATTGAAAGTGTATTTGCGAGAAGTTTGGGAGATGATAAAACTAAGCTTGGCTTATATGTGTCGAAGCGGATTGCAAAATCGATGCTTGGCGACATCACAGTGACGAGTGTCGAGGGTAGCGGTTCCGTGTTCACCTTTACAGCAGAAGTCAAGACAAGCGATTAGTTAAAACAGAGTTACGATAGTAGCAAAAGACGGGAAGTATTTAATGTTATTTACAGAAGAGCAAGCAGTGAGAGAGGCAAAGCGTTGCCTAAAATGCAAAAATCCAAGATGCACACAGGGCTGCCCTGCGGGTGTCTTAATACCACAGTATATGGAAAAGCTTGCCAAGGGCGAGTTTGAGGCGGCATTTGACATGTTGTCGGTGAACAATTATTTGCCACAGATTTGTGGTCGCACTTGCCATCAGTCGGCACAGTGCGAGGGTGGCTGTGTGCTTGGTATCAAGGGCGAGCCGATAAAAATCGGAGCGGTGGAAACCTTTCTTGGCGATAGATTTGCGCAGAAGAAAATCAAAGCCAATGACAGGCTCAAAGGAAAAAAGGTTGCGATTGTCGGAAGTGGCCCTTCGGGGCTGTCGGCGGCAAAGCATCTTGCGAAAGAGGGCGTGTCGGTTACGATATATGAAGAGGAAAGCGAAGCTGGCGGCGTGCCGCAACAGACAATACCATCGTTTAGGCTGCCAAAGTCAGTTGTACAAGATTGCGTGTCCTCTGTTGAAGAGCTAGGTGTCGTCATCGAGAAGAACTGCAAAATCGGAGACGAAATCCAAGTAGAGGAACTCATTGACAGCAATGACTATGTTTTTATGGCGAGCGGCTTAACCACTGCTATGAAAATGGGCATTGAGGGCGAAGACAGTGAAAATGTAATTGTCGCAAGGGACTTTCTAAAGGAATGTGTGCTTGCTGATGAAGATGGCAAAAATGACATACATGCACAGGCGGATAAAATTGTCGTGCTCGGTGGCGGAAATGTTGCAATGGACGTCGCGAGATATGCAAAGCGCATGGGAGCAAAACATGTTATATTGTTATATCGTCGGAGCATGGAGGAGATGCCTGCATGGCAAGAGGAGATTGACCATGCGATAGCGGACGGCGTGGAGTTTAGGCTTCTTGCAAATGCTACTTCACTTGAGTCTCTGCCAAATGGAAGAGTTAATGTGAAATGCGTGGAAATGGCGCTTGGGGAGCCTGATGAATCAGGCAGGAGGCGACCTGTTGCGATAGAGGGCAGCGAGTTTTATATTGAATGTGCTAGCTGTGTGGTGGCGATTGGAGAGATGCCAGACGGGAAACTCATTGCAAGCGTGCCGCAAATTGATGTGAACAGGCGTGGATGCATCAGACTTGTCAACGAGAACGGACTTACTGGAAATCCCAAGGCATATGCAGGCGGCGATGTCGCATATGGTGCGGCAAGTGTGGTTATGGCTATGGCAGGTGGAATTAGAGCAGCAAGTGAAATTATAGAAAAACTACAATAACGGAGGTTTTTTATGGCTAAGAATATCAAGACATGGATTAATATTAAGACAGGGCAATGTCGGGAGGCGCTTCTAAAGCGCGGCTTTGAGGTGTATGTCGTGGAGAAAAAAGAAGATGTGCTTGGCATCTTTGATAAACTCATTGAGGATGGGCAGTCAGTCACTTGCGGAGGCTCGATGAGCTTGCGTGACGTCGGCGCCTATGACTATCTTAAAGGCAGAAAAATTGAATATCTCGACAGATATAAAGAGGGGCTTTCTCAAGCAGAGATAAAGGAAGTTTTCAAAAAAGGGCTTACATGCGATGTATATCTAACCAGCACAAACGCCGTTACCGAGAGTGGCGAGCTCTACAATGTGGACGGTGCGGGCAACCGTGTTGCGTCCATGATTTACGGGCCTGAGAGTGTTGTTGTGGTCATGGGTTACAACAAAATTGTTAAAGACATTGATGCGGCGGTGGAGCGTAACAAGGAAATTGCGGCACCGGTAAACTGCATGAGACTTGACAGAAAGACACCATGTGTTAAAACAGGAAAATGCATGGATTGCGCGTCACCCGACCGCATTTGCAACTACTACACGGTGATTAGGAGTACAAACAATAAGAGGATTAAGATTGTGCTTGTAAATGAGCAACTAGGATATTAATTAAGAAAGAAAAGGGAGTTTTTATGCAAAGATTTTTAACTGACAGCGAAGTTTTTTCACTTGTAAAGGAGTATGGCTCACCGCTATATGTATACAGCGAAGACATTTTAAGAGAGCGAGCGACAGAACTTGTGAAGCTGTGCCCAAACATCAGCTACAAAGCTAGCTATTCAGTAAAGGCGAACTCAAATATTGCGCTGACTAAGATTATCAAGGACTGTGGAATGTATGCAGATGCAGTCAGCCAAGGCGAGATAGATGTGCATATGGAAGCTGGCTTTAAGGGCGAGGAAATTTTCTTCATCGCAAATAATGTGAGCGCTGACGAGATGATATATGCGACGGAAAAGGGCTGCATGCTCTCGCTTGACAGCATAAGCCAGCTTAGGACATATGTTGCGACGGGTAAGAAAAAGTCGGTGTCGCTGAGAATTAATTCAGGGCTTGGGCTTGGTCACAGTGAAAAAGTTATAACTGCAGGTAAGAATACAAAATTTGGGATTGGGCTGGATGAGCTCGAAATTGCAATTAAAATTGCGAAAGAGGCGAACATTAAAATTGTTGGAATTAATCATCACCTCGGCTCGCTATTCTTAACCCCTGAGATTTATATTCAAGGGGCAAAGAATTTGCTCTCTTGTGCACATCTTTTTGAAGATCTCGAATTTGTTGACTTTGGCGGCGGATTTGGTGTCCCCTATCGTCCTGAAGAAAAACGTCTTGACCTTGAACTTACAGGAAAAGAGCTTGAGGCTGTTTGCGTTGAATACATGGAGAAGACAGGCAAAAAGCTTGCGTTTAAGACAGAGCCCGGTAGATATATCGCTGGGGAATGCGGCGCTCTTCTTGGTATGGTCACAGCGGTTAAAGAAAATTCCGGCACGAATTATATCTGCACGGACATCGGATTTAATGTGCTTGCAAGACCTGTGATGTACGATAGTTATCATCATATTGATATAATCCAAAAAGAGGCAAATTCGGCGAAAGTCACTGCGAATATCGCAGGAAATGTCTGCGAGAGCGGCGACCTTTTGGCGAAGGGTAGAGAAGTCCAAGTGGCAAAAGAGCAAGACGCTGTATATGTGCACACCGCAGGAGCATATGCCTTTGCGATGTCAAATCCATATAATTCAAGGGGCAGAGTTGCAGAAGTGCTAAAATGCAGTGATGGGACTTTCAAACTAATTCGCAACCGTGAGACAAAAGAGGATTTATTTAGAGGTCAAGTATATTAGACTGTTAGATAAAACAAAAGCGCTATCCAAAACTATAATAATTGTAGATTGGGGAGAATATGAAAAGAAGAGTCTTAACCGGAATATGTGTGATGATGCTTATTATGGCATGCTCACTTGGGGTGAGTGCCGCAAGCTTTTCGGACATCAATGGGCATTGGGCGCAACAAAATATTGAAATTTGGACAGAAAATGGCATCATAAGAGGCTACACTGATGGAACATTCAAGCCAAACAACCCAATCACAAGGGGTGAGATGGCGACACTTATAGATCGCCTTTTGAAGTTTGAGACAATGGCGGCGAATGTATTTGGAGACCTTGACAATGGATTTTATCATGATCCGATGCTAAAGGCGAATGCGGCGCAAATTTTCCTTGGCGACGCTGATATGCGTATGCGACCAAATGAATATATTTCGAGGCAAGAGGCGGCGACAGTGCTCGGGCGTGCATTTGGTGTGGAGTTAAGTGACTCGGCGACACCGCCGTCCTTCACAGACTATCACAGCATCGCACCTTGGGCGATTGACTATGTTCGTGAGATGAACGCCAAGGGATATGTAAGTGGGCGCACCGATGGCTCATTTGACCCAACAGCGAGCATTACAAGGGGCGAAGTTGTAAGAATTCTCTCGAATATCTGCGAGGGATATTACGACGAGGCAGGCGAATACACAGGAGACATTAACGGCACGGCTGTCATAAACACATCTGATGTTACAATTAGAAATGCGACCATTACAGGCGATTTAATCATCGCTGAGGGCGTTGCAGATGGCGACATCGTCCTTGACAATGTAATTGTATATGGTGAGATGTTCGTGAGGGGTGGCGGTGAAAATTCCGTTGTCGTGAAAGGCGCATCGAGCATAGCGGCGGTTGATATGGGACGCACGGCCGGAACAGTTAGACTTAATCTGGTGAAACCTGCATATGTGCGTGAGCTCACGATTGCAGAGCGCAGTGCAGATGTAATAATAAATGGTACTGTACATACATTGAATATAGAGTCGCCGACGGCGAGGGTCAGTGCATATGAGGCGGAGCTCGGGCAGGTTAATCTGCTTTCGCAAAACAGCGATTTTTACATGAATAATTTATCTGAGGCGACAGCGATTAATATCGCCGAGGGCGCAAATTCATCAGTGGTGGAAATGCGTGGCAGAGTTGGAAGTGTTGTTATCGCAGCGGACAGCACGGAGCTTACTGTGCATGGTGTAGCATCGTCAGTGACCACAATGCCAACTGCAAATGATACAGATATCAATGCTTATCTTGGAGGAGGAATTTCCACGATTGACACGAGCGGCACGAATACAGTCATTCACGGAGATGGCAGAGTGGAAGTGGTTTTTGTGCGTGGGAATACCACGACGGTAGATACAAAGGGCACAAATCTATCCGTATCTTCCTTAGTCACAGGGACTTTAGCAGGCGACACGAAAGTTGCAGGCGGTCACTCGGCATATGTCGATGGGAAACTTCCCGCAGTGAAAGACCCTGTGACAGGTGAATACTCAAGTAGTGCACTCACAAAACTCACCATCACACCAAGCATTACATATGTGATGGAGGACGCAGAGCCAGTGACATTTACAGCAGATGTCACGACTGGTATAATGGGCATGGAAGAAGTTGTGGTTTGGGAGAGCACAAATGAGACGGTCGGAATGATTCGCTCTCAAGAAGGCGCCTCCATGAAAGCGGATTTCTATCCATTGTCACTGGGCACAACGCAAATTAAAGCCATTGCTTTTGATGGCACAACAGCAGTGCTTGAAATTTCAGTAATTCCTGATGGCGGTGTGTGTATGATTGGCGACACGCCATTTGACACATTGCAAGATGCGATTGACTCTGCTGATCTTTCAAACACAGACACGACGATTAAATTAATGCCTGCTTTCTACGAGATTGAAGGCATGGTTGAGATTACACCGACCACAAATAATAGTGATATTAAGATTGAGGGGCTTGGCAGAAATTCAGACGAAGTTTTTGAAGGCTCATTTGAAATTACAAGACCGAATGTGACGCTAACTGAGATGAATATGGCAATTTCGGCAGTTGAGGACGCCGCAAAAGTGCAGTTTGCACAGGTGAATATTGCGCCAAATGTGGTGCTTTCAGCGGCGCATATGGCAGGTGATGGAGTCAGTGCGATTTACAATAAACTTGGTATGACACCAGCGGGCACAGCATCACTATCCTCCGTTGGCACTGCGAGTACAATCGGAGATTTTGCCGCAATTATTATCGATGCGGACAATGTAAATATAATTTCAAACACAATTGAAATTGGTGCAAGTACAAGTGACTTTGCTATCTATGGCATTTTCGTTGACGAGGCATCAAATCCAAACAGCAGCTTGTCAAATGTACAAATTCAGTTCAATGAAATTTTAGCGACAAACAGTGGCGAGGGCGACCTTGCATATGCGGTGTACAGCCGCTCACCACTTGTGAGAATTACATCGAACACGGTTGAGTCATATAGAGGAATCGGAGTTGAGAGATTGACACAGGCTCCAAACATCAACCACAATACCGTCGTGGGCGAGGAATATGACTTTGTGTACCACGGGCTTGCGAACTATATTGCATCAGAAGATCCTGAGGATTTTGCAACGATTTACGGTGGTGATAAAAACCTCAATCTTGCATCACAGAACTTGCTGAATGCAACACAGGGACAGCTATATGGCTCGAAGAAAGTGCTTCTAGCACAGGGCACAACATATAACACATGGCTGGAATTTGAGTATTTTGACTATTCAAAAACACCGCATGAGTCGTTCTACTACAACAGAGGAACTGAGACAACTTGGGAGCTAACCGACCTTGCAGTGTTTATGGCGGCAAGAGCTGTGCTAGAACAGACAATCACAGACTCACTCGGCGTTTACAATTCTGCTACAACAGGTACAGCAATTGACCAATTCCCAGATCCAGCAAAACCAATTTTTGACACAGAGATTAAGACTGCAACTGCGATACTCGCAAATGCGAAACTTGATCCACCAACTGTGACAACAACAGAAGTCAATGACGCAAACAACACCATCGCAACAGCACTTGCAACATTTGAGAATAAACAAGTTAAGCCTTCACTGGCAAAAGACTTGTTCCCGAATGCGCAAACCTTGAGAAGTGGCGATCAAATCACTTTGGCATATGCGCCGAAAGTCGGTGAAACTGTGTGGTTTGCACCGGCAGGCTCGACCATTCACGACTTAAATGAGCTCGATGGTATAGGCGAAACTGCATATGCATTTAATCGCAATTCGCTCACAGGTAATGCGGTCATATCCACCTTTAGTGTGCCGATTATGCCGGGCGACTATAAGCTATTTGTCGTGTATGATAAAGGCGCAGAAATCTACGGCGTTGCTTCAAGCTCAAACTTGAAGGTAGAAAAAGCGATATATCCACTCGATGGTATATATGCGCCGAAAATTCCTGCGATTTCAACGACACAGCCGCCGACTGACAGCGTGATTGCAATAACAGCGCCGTCATTGCCGCAAACTGTGCCGCCGATGAATTACACCCCGACATATGAATATGCGATAAGCAAATCGCCTGATGCGTCAATGCTCTCAAATGAGTGGGGCACAAGCTTGGTGTTCACAGGGCTTGACCGTGACACACAATATTATGTGTTCTCGAGAGTGGCTACGACAAAAACCCATGAGGCGAGCAATGCGAGCACTCCGGTGGCGGTGAGAACAGAGAAGACGGTGATTACAGGGATTACACATCCATCACCAACATTCGACCTTGTCAATGGTGAGATTCTAAAAACCCCGACAGGGCTTGACATTACAACATCACCATCATCAGAGAGCATCAGCCCAACTTCAATTACAATTACAGCAGGTGGACTAAATCAAGTGATTGGTACTGATTTAGCAGTTTCAGGCACGACATACACATTCACAGTGACATATGCAGTGCCGCAAGGCTTTGAATTCGCACTAGCTATTGCAGGGCCAACCCCACCGACAACAATGACAGTGAACTCAAACAGCATGGTGACATATACCTATTCTGTTTTAGCACCTTAACACAATTTCCCCATGCGAGTTAGACTCGCATGGGGAGGCAACCATTTTGAAGCGAGAAAGAGAGATTATGACTAATAACAAAATTACCTATATCACACATGCGGGAATTATCGCCGCATTATACACAATTGCGACATTGGCATTTGCGCCACTGTCATTTGGGCTCGCCCAATTTAGAATTTCAGAAGCGCTAACAATGCTACCCCTCTTAACTCCGGCGGCGGTTCCTGGACTTTTCGTGGGATGCCTTGTGTCGAATATCATAGCTGGAAACGGAATATATGATATTATACTTGGTTCCTTCGCCACCTTGCTTGCCGCTGTGCTCACTTCAAAATGCAAAAACAAGTTCATCGGCGCCACATTCCCTGTTTTAATCAACGCAGTAATCATTGGCGCAATGCTACACTTTATGTTCTTTGCAGACAGCATACCGGTTGTTTTATGCATGTTGCAAGTCGGATTTGGACAATTTGTTGTGGTTTATGGGCTTGGAATACCATTAATTACAGTTTTATTAAAAAATAAATTGAAATTGGGAATTGAAAAAGTCAAAAAATAGTGGTAGAATAGATATATAAAATGAAGCTATTTGATTAGGGGGGCAAGTATATGCTAGATATTTATTACACAAGAAAAGCTTATTATTCTGCTGAAGGTGAGCTATATGCATATGCTCCTGTTCTTAAGAATAAAACATCAAAAGATATGCAGGCTAATATCCTTACAAAAGAGGACATCTTGGCACTAAAGACCTTATATGAGGCGATGGGCTCGCAGGAGCTCTCGGGCAATAATGTGTGCCTTGTTCCGTTTGCAAGATGGATGCTCGGTGAAGTGGATATGCAGAAGATGTTCCCGTCGGCGATGAGCGTTTTTGTGGTGTCGGGCGATGCAATTTCTACGATTAAGGGACATGATGATATAGTTGAGTTAAAAATGCAAGGGTTCACCGTGTGCACAAAAGTCAACGAAATTGAGGACTTTGAAAACAGAACTCTTACGAATGTTGACGCTGTTATAGTTGACTTTGATACAAAGGACACAAGCAAACAAGAGGCTTTGTGTAAGTTGGCTAAACAAAAGGGCAAGGTGCTTATTGCAGAAAATCTGCGCAACTATACTGGCTATATGCGTGCGGTTGAGCAAAAATGTGATTTGTTTGAAGGGCGTTACTTCAAAATGGCGAATGCAGTTTTTGCAAAGCGCCACCCCCACTACCCAATCGGGTTCACGCTTGAGAGTCTTCTCGAATACGCAGGAACAGCCGATCCGCAATTTATGACATTTGCAACAACCCTCAACAGAGATGTCGCGGTCTCATATAGATTTGTGGAGTACGCAAATTTACTTACAAGAAGAGAAACGGACAAATTTACATCAGTTTTCCAAGCGGCGGTCGCTTTTGATACACATGTGTTCCGTGAATGGGTTTATCTTGGTTGTTTCCAAAGCCCATACCAAGGGAAGACGGACGAGCATGTAAAAACTGCACTCATAAGAGCACGTTTTTTACGTGAATTGCATAATTATATCGATGAGTGTGAGTTGTCTAAAGATGAGTTGCATATGCTCGGATTGGTGTCCATGTTAGGACTGATAATGAATACAAAAACAGAAGAAGTTATCAAGGATATTCCGATTAGGGAGAGCATAAGCGATGCGATTTCGATTCACTTTGGCGTGGGAGGGCTGTTGCTCGAGCTCGTGGAGGCATATGAAAGTGCAAAGTGGAGCCTTGTAGGTGAAATCGAAAACAAACTCGAGATTAAAAAAGGTGCGATTATCCGCTCATACTTTACTGCGCAGGCATCAATTGACAATATGTGGGCAAGCGTGGTAAAAATTCCGGATTAAAATAAAATTATTATAAAAAATGGAGGCAACTGGATATGAAATTGATTACAAGAAGTGATTTTGACGGACTTGTTTGCGCTACGCTCTTAAAAGAAGTAGGGCTTATTAACTCATGGGAATTTGCGCATCCCAAAGATTTGCAAGACGGAAAAGTCGAAGTGACAAAAGATGTGGTACTTGCAAATGTGCCATTTGTCGAGGGCTGTGGTTATTGGTTTGACCATCACTCAAGTGAGATTGAGAGAGCGGCGCATGAGGGTAAATATGAAGGTGTGAGTACAGAGGCGCCTTCAGCAGCAAGAGTTATCTGGGATTACTTTGGCGAAGGAAAATTTCCGCCATCATTTGCAAGCATGATGCAAGCTGTGGATAAAGTTGACTCAGCTGACCTCACAATTGACGAGATCATGAATCCAACAGGCTGGATTTTACTCGGGTTTATTATGGACCCACGTACCGGTCTAGGTAGATTTAGAGAGTTTAGAATCAGTAACTACCAACTCATGGAAAACTTGATTGAAGCTTGCCGCACAATGCATATAGATGAGATCATGGCGATGGAAGACGTTAAAGAGCGTGTTGAAATGTACTATGATCAACAGAAGAAATTCATTGATATGGTTAAGAAAAACAGCAAGGTTGAAGAGCAAGTCGTAATAACTGACTTACGTGGATTCTCTGAGATTTTCACAGGAAACAGATTCCTTATCTATTCAATCTTCCCATTGCAAAATCTTTCAGTTTGGATTGTTTCTGGACGTGGCGGCCAAGGGTGCTCATGCGCTGTTGGACACAGCACGACGAACAGAACTTCACCGCTTGATGTTGGCTCACTGATGCTTAAATATGGCGGCGGCGGACACAGGAAAGTCGGCACATGCCAATTCTCAAATGAGGTAATGGACGAGAAGTTGCCACAAATACTTGCGGAAATTAAAGAGCTCAACAGAAGAGAGCGCTAATATAGTTTAATAAAAATGGGGGCTTAGCCCCCATTTTTACTGCGTGAATATATGTGCGAATAAGAGGGCGGACAGACAACACAGCAAAACAAAAAAGGTGCGTTTTAAGCACCTTTTTTGTTCTCATTATATTTAATAAAATTAAATTGTTAAACAAGTCCTTGAGAGGTCATTGCATCAGCGACTTTTAGGAATCCTGCAATATTTGCGCCAGCTACAAGGTCATATCCAAATCCGTACTCTTGTGAAGCTTTTGCAGCGGCATCGTGGATGTTTTTCATAATACCTTTGAGTTTGCTGTCAACTTCTTCTTCGCTCCAAGCTAGTCTTGTTGAGTTTTGGCTCATCTCAAGTCCGCTTGTTGCAACTCCGCCTGCATTTGCTGCTTTTGAAGGAGCAATTAGAACCTTTTTCTCTTGCAGGAATTCAAGAGCTTCATTTGTTGTTGGCATATTTGACACTTCTACTAGATACTTAACGCCATTATCAACGATTTTTTGTGCGTCTTCGCTCCTAATCTCGTTTTGAGTTGCGCAAGGCATTACGATGTCAGCTTTAACGCCCCATGGTTTTTCACCTTTGAAGAAAGGAACGCCAAACTTATTCGCATAGTCTTCTACTCTATCATTTCCACTTGCACGCATGTCGAGCAGATAATCAATCTTCTCTTTAGTTGTAATTCCCGCTTCGTCTAAAATGTATCCGTCAGGGCCTGATAATGTAATCGGCTTAGCACCGAGTTCCGCAAGCTTAGTAGCCGCACCCCATGTTACATTTCCGAATCCGGAAAGAGCAACTGTTTTTCCTTTAATGTCGTCGCTGTTGGCTTTTAGCATTTCAACTAAGAAGTAAACCGCACCAAATCCCGTAGCCTCAGGACGGATTAGTGAACCACCAAATGAAAGCCCTTTACCAGTTAACACGCCGTTTTCAAATGCACCTCTGATCCTTTTGTACTGTCCGTACATATATCCAACTTCACGAGCGCCGACACCGATATCGCCGGCTGGTACGTCTACGTCAGGACCGATATGTCTATATAGCTCTGTCATGAACGCTTGACAAAATCTCATAATCTCGCTGTCACTGCGTCCTCTTGGGTCAAAATCAGAGCCGCCTTTACCGCCGCCCATTGGAAGTGATGTTAGAGAATTCTTAAATGTTTGCTCAAATGCTAGGAATTTCATGATTGACAAATTGACCGAAGGATGGAAACGAAGTCCACCTTTATATGGTCCAATTGCTGAGTTAAATTGTACTCTAAAACCTCTGTTTGTATGAACGTTTCCATTGTCATCTGTCCACACAACTCTAAACAAAATTTGTCTCTCAGGCTCTGTAATTCTCTCTAACAATCCGCTTTTCTCGTATTCTGGATGTTTTGCTACAACAGGGGCAAGGCTTTTGAAAACCTCCTCAACTGTTTGGTGAAATTCTGCTTCGTTGGGATTGCGCTTTTTGACGCTCTCAAGGACTCGATTCATATAACTATCCATTGGAAACGCCCCCTTTCAAATTTGTTATTTTCGGATAACATATGTTTTACTCTCATACATTTCCGTATTTATTAATGTGCTTTTGTCTTTGTGCTTTAATTATATCTTGTGCGTTTGTCTATGTCTTGAATAATTTATGAACAAATTAAAATTGACAACAAAAAATAAATCAAGTTTTTATATAAATTGCACAATCTTCATTCATGGCCGTGAAAAAGCATGAGGATAATTTGAAAACCTTAGTGCAAAACTAACAAAAAAAGGAAGTGAAATCTGCTGCAACCTATGAAAAATAACATTGCTGAATATCTACTCGAAATGTTAATGACTTATTAACGACAACGCAAATTATGCATAATTCAATCGTCTTCGTCGCTGTTTTTGAGCTCGCTGTCGATTAAGTCATATGAAAAACCTGCCGATGCAAGTGAGCGTGCCGCCTTATCTCGAATTTTACGGTCACTGCGGTCGACATTGCCATGCTTTTTCTTAATCCGCTTTTTTATAATGGAACGCTCGTCGATTTGCTCGATTTGCTCGGCGAAATCGCTCGCTCTAAGCCCTTTTTCGAAGAGCATTGCCGAAATTTTCCGTTTGCCGTACAGCTTTGTCTCTGACAGATGTGAAATGAGCCTCTCGCCATAGTCCCTATCGTTGACATATCCCTTTTGCTCATAGTAGGCGGCTGCCTCCTGCGCATATTCCTTTTGCACGCCTTTTTGCACGAGTCTGCGCTCAAGTCCCTTTTTGGAAAAGCTTGTCCGTGCAAGGCTGTTCGCCGCCGAATACTTCGCCTGATATGACAGCGACAGCTCTTTTATTGCCTCAAACTGCTCCTCATTGCAAACATCTCCCTTTTTTAGGCGCTCTAAATAGAGCTTGTCGCCCTCGAGTACGAAGACATCGCCATTAGAAAACTCAATTTCACCTGCGCCACTCGCCTTATATTTAATTCGCAAAACTCTATATTCCATCAGTCAAAATCAGCGGCGGAGACGTCGAGCTTTTTACTTGTTTTTGCGCCTGTGTTCTCACCTGTGCCCTCGCCTGCCTCAAGCTTTTTACCTGCCGCACGAGCCGCTTTCTCCTCTTTTGCTTTCTCTTTAGCGCCCTCTAGAATTTCTCTTATTTTCACTTCAATTTCCGTGGAAATCTCCGCATTTGCCTTTAAGAATTCCCTTGAATTTTCCTTGCCTTGTCCCATCCTAACTTCACCATATGAGAACCAAGCGCCTGCCTTTTGCACAATTCCGTATTTAACGCCGAGATCAATGAGCTCGCTCTCACGAGAAATACCGATACCATATAGTATATCGAATTCAGCATCTTTGAATGGCGGTGCCACCTTGTTCTTAACAATTTTAACCTTTGTTCTGCTTCCGACAACATCAGTTCCCGCTTTAAGTTGCTCAATTCTGCGAACATCAAGGCGCACAGAGGAGTAGAATTTAAGCGCACGCCCACCCGGTGTAACTTCGGGATTACCATATGAAATACCAACTTTTTCACGAAGTTGGTTGATGAAAATCGCAACACAATTCGCCTTGGAAATTGCGCCTGAGAGCTTTCTCATCGCCTGTGACATCAGTCTAGCTTGCAATCCGACATGAGTATCACCCATCTCGCCCTCAATTTCAGCTCTTGTGACAAGTGCCGCAACGGAGTCCACAACAATTATATCCACCGCACCCGAGCGCACGAGAGTTTCTGCAATTTCAAGTGCTTGCTCACCGCTGTCTGGCTGTGAGACGAGAAGACTGTCCACATCTACGCCAAGATTAGACGCATATTCAGGGTCGAGGGCATGCTCAACGTCGATGAACGCGGCTTCGCCACCTGCCTTTTGTGCCTCTGCAATGGCATGGAGTGCCACGGTTGTTTTACCTGAGGACTCAGGCCCGTATATCTCAACGATACGCCCTCGTGGCATTCCGCCAATTCCAAGTGCCACATCAAGAGCGATGGAGCCAGTCGGAATACTTCCAACGCTCATGCCCACATTTTCGCCCAGTTTCATTACAGCCCCTTTCCCAAATTGCTTTTCAATTTGGAGCAGTGCCGCCTCAATTGCTTTTTTCTTGTCCATTGTAATTCTCCTTATTTATAATCATGAATATTTATCAAAATAAATACTACATCTTCCAATAATATTGTAGCACGCTTGTTCTTTTTTTGCAAGTCTTTTTTGCAAAAAAAATAGCCAAAGTTTACAAAAAACTTCGGCTATTTTTAATAAAAATCAATAATTATTATACATTAATGACATATTTTTTCAAAACTTCTGGGATTTCTTCATATGCCGCTGACAAAGTGAGTGTCAAGTTGACATTGTTTTCTTCAGTGACCTTCTCAATATGCTCAAGGAAAACAACCACATCTTCAAAAGTGCCACCGCACATTCTTGTGATTGAGTCAAGGAAGAACTCATTGCAATCGTAGTTTGCCGCCATCATTCCGCAGATAAACCCGTATAGCGAGTTGTACTTGTCAATCTCATACTCATCTGTGCTGACTAAGCGCACGATGGGTTTTATGTCAAATGTAAGTGAATTTCCCTTCTCAATGCATACGACTGAGCCTTTTGAGTTGACTGCTGTCTCGTTGACCATCTCAATTAACATCTTAGTTTTTCCGGTACCTTTTTTGCCTACAAGTATTTTCACCATAATAAAACACCTCCAAAATTTAATTTAGCTTTTACAAGCATCATTTTCTGTTGAATTTCATTATACAATAATATTTATGAATTTTCAAGCTTTTTTATATGTATTTTCATATATTTTTCAATTTATTTTGACAAAATGCATTTTTATTGGTACAATGTACATAGTTAGAGGTCAAAATTTTGTGCAGATTGCTTTAAGGAGTCGTTGGGTATAAATGCATACGGAAATTATAAAAATTAGAGATGAATTTGATGTGGAAGGGATTGAAAAGGCGGCGTGGATGCTTAGGGAGAGTAAGCTTGTCGCATTCCCCACTGAGACGGTATATGGGCTTGGTGCATCCGTTTTGAGCGACGATGCTCTAAAGGCGGTATATGCCGCTAAGGGGCGACCGACAGACAATCCTCTCATCGTACATATCGACTGCCTTGAGCGTGCCACTCCATATATAAAGTCACTGCCGGACAGCGCAATAGCATTATTCACGGCATTTTCGCCGGGGCCAATCACGGTAATCGTTGAGCGAAGTGAGAGCTTATCAGACATCGTGACAGCAGGGCTGTCAGGTGTTGC
>CAYJIE010000019.1:0-5456 GCA_964370145.1 uncultured Oscillospiraceae bacterium | reverse complement strand
TGCAAGAGCGATTTTGAAAACAGCAAAAATTGGAATTGCGGCGCCAAGTGCAAATTTGTCGGGGAGACCCGCGCCGACATCGTTCTCACATGTATATGAGGATTTATTTGGCAAAGTGCATGCAATTGTGGACGGAGGCGATAGTGAAGTTGGGCTTGAGAGCACTGTGGTCAGTGTTGTGGGACAGCCGACTTTGCTCAGACCTGGCGCCGTGACACTTGAAGAATTGAGGGAGATTATTCCCGATATAGAAGTTGCAGAGAGTGTGAATGAGGAACTTGGCGAGGGAGAGAGTGCTCCGTCGCCCGGTATGAAATATAGGCATTATGCGCCAAAAAATCCGCTCATTTTACTAAGTGGGACGCCAGAGGCGATATATGAATATGTGAATGAGAGGGCATGCACTGAAGAAGTTGGCATGTTGTGTCATGACGGCGAGGAGGGGAACTTCAAATGCCGCCATATCACGACATATGGGGCGGAGAATGACAAGAAAGCGCAGTGCGCAAGGATATATGATGCGCTTCGCTCACTTGACTTAACAGATGCGAAATTGACATTTGCAAAGCTCCCAGACAAAGAGGGGCTTGGACTTGCACTGTGCAATAGATTGCTGCGCGCAGCAGGCTTTAATGTGATTGAGCTCTAGTGAGGCGAGTTGAATTATTCACATATTTATGATAAAATCGAGTTTCTATATAAGCTAAAATAGGAGTATAGAAGTGGCTTTTCACGAGTTTGAATTTCACTGAAAAATCGCCAAAAACAAAGGGAAAGGAATAATCATAATCATGATAGAAGTTTTACCTAATATATTTGTAGTTGATGTGCCATTGATAAACAGCCCCTTAAAATTATTGCATACTTATTTAATAAAGGGGAAAGTCGGAGAGAGAAATCTTCTCATTGACACAGGATTTAATCAAGAGGACGGCAGGCGAGCACTGCTTTCTTCCTTAGAAGAGCTTGGTTGCGAGCTCGACAATACGGATATATTTTTAACGCATTGTCATTCTGATCACTCAGGGCTCATGGGCGCGGTCAAAACAGAAAAAAACCGTGCATTTACAAGCGCAGTTGATGCGAAATATGCGAATATGCTAGCGACTAATGAGTCGAGCCCAAGCATTACAAGGCGTGCAAAAGAAGCAGGCTTTGCAAAGGAAATCACAGCAAAACCGCATTTGCTATCAGCGCTTGGAAATTGTGAAAGACCGATTGATTACAGCATTGTTGATTTTGGCGACAGCCTTGAATATGGCGGATATAAATTAGTTGTCAAGGATTTTAGCGGACACACACAGGGACAAGTTGGACTGCATGAAGAGCGAGAGGGGATAATTTTTGCAGGCGATCATATCTTGGATAAAATCAGCCCAAATATTGTGTATTGGAACGAAGAATTTGACTCCCTTGCATGCTTTATGAAGAATTTGAGAGAAGCGGCGAAGCTTGAAGCGAAGATCACCTTGTCAGGACATAGGGCGCATATCACAGATCATAAAAAGAGATGCGAGGAGCTGTGTGAACATCATGACAGACGTCTTGAAGAGGTCGTGCAGATAATAAAAAGTGGCGAGAAATGCGCATTTGACACAGCGGCTAATATGCATTGGGACTATGGCAAAGGCGATTTCTTAAATTGGCAATTTTTACAGCAATTTTTTGCAGCAGGTGAAGCGCTAGCACATCTTGAATGTTTAAGAAATCAGTCGGTGCTAAAAAAGCACAAAGAAGATGAAAAATTCGTCTATTCAATCAACTAGCCGAAAGGAAATATATGAGCAATACGAGAAGAAGAAATGCGAGACGGCGCAGACGGAAAAAACGTATATCTCCAATAATAGTGGGCTTGCTCGCAGTCATTGCCATCATCGGTACCATAACGGTTTTTCAGCGCTTTTTTGGTGATGACGATGCGGTGACAGTGGGCGGTGACAGTGTGGATGCAGGCGATGTCGGGTCGGACAATCCGGCTTTTGACAAGGACGAGGCAGTTATTGCCGTGAATTCATACAGCGGTCGTTTTAATCCCCTATTCATTGGAGAGGGCGAGGCGGACGCAGATATAACAAGATTGCTGTTTGACCCGCTTATTGAAGCGGGAGCAGACGGGGCACCCACTCCAGTGCTTGCGGATTACAGCATCAGTGCAGATGGGCTGCTATACACAATCACGATAAAGGAAGCGACTTATTCAAATGGCGATGAAGTGAAGGCGAGCGATGTCATTTTCACATATCATTTGCTGTTCGATGAGGATTACGACGGACATATTAACACAGAGGGCATCATGCTCTCTGGGCTATCGCAATATCGCAGTGGCGAGAGCGATAGAATATCAGGGATAACAGAGGTTGACGAACAAACTGTGGAAGTGCGCCTCTCACAACCATCGCCCAAAGCGATATATGCGCTAGGGGTCTCCCCACTTCAAGAGGAATACTACGGAATTGGATTTTCGCGTGGAAATCTTGACAGCGTGCGCCTCATGATGACAGCGCCGATGGGTTGCGGACAATATATATATGGCGAATTTGCGGAAGAGAGCATAAGCCTTACTAGAAATGAGGAGTATTACAGAGGCGAGCCGAATATTGAAACGGTCACTTTCCTTGTGGCAAATGGGAGTGACTTTGAAGCGATGTTTGCGGCGAACGAGCTGGATATTGATTTTACAGGATTAACTCAAACTGCCGCAATGGGGGAATATGTTACCAGCGAGACAATCCTGTCTGATAGTTTTGGGGTGCTCGCTTTCGACACGACACAGGTGACGGACAACAATTTGCGCCGTGCAATCGGGCTTGCAATAGATAAAAATGAGCTAATCGACATGGCATTCAATGGCGATGGCGTTGCCATTAATGCGCCGCTGTCGAGCGCCGCCTTTTCACAGCCGACCGCGCCATATGAATATGATTCGACGAGGGCGCTTGAACTGCTGACCCTAGCAGGATATGAGCAAAATGATTCGGGTAAACTGTATAAGGACGGAGAGCGGGTGTCGCTTTCATATGCGATGACGAGAGGCTCTGCGCCGTCTCAGGCGCTCGGGGAGTTGCTAACAAGCATATGTGAGTCATTGGGGATTGAGATTGAAATAACCGAGCTCGACTATGGCACACTGACCTCACAATTTGGCAGTGGAAATTATGATATGTGGTTCTCTGCGTTCGCATGTTCGCCATATCCTTTGACAAATGAGCTTTTTTCGACTGAAAGCGAGTACAATATATTTGGTTATAACAGCACAGCAACCGCGTCAATTCTTGCAAATCTTGAGAGGGATAGCTCGCTTCTTGGGTCGCTCTGGGCACAAATTGATAGCGATTCACCGCTCATTCCACTGTATCAAAAGCAGAGTTACATTGTGATAAATGAGAGATTTTCAGCACTTGAATTCTCACCATTTGTCTCAGCATTTGCAAACTTCTTCAGCGTAAAATAAAATTACGGGGGTGTTGGTATGTATGAGTTAACACAGATAAAGGGCGGGAGTTACTATCTTGATTGCCCTGTCAAAATTGGTCTGCATCTCGAGGGTACCGACGCATATTTGATTGACAGCGGCAGCGACAAAAGCGCTGTTGCGAAAATCACAAAAGTGTTAAATGAAAACAATTTTAACTTAAAAGCTGTGATTTGCACTCACTCACATGCCGACCACATCGGTGGCGCCGCCGCGCTCAAAGAGCGTTTTGGCGTGCCTGTGTACGCTCCGACACTGGAAAATGCGCTATGTGAGCACACGATACTCGAGCCGCATTTGCTATATGGCGGATTTGCGCCAAAGGAGTTGCGAAATAAATTCTTATATGCGAAGAGTTTCACGGTGGATTTTGATATGGAGGCGCTACCGGCAGGGCTTGTGGCAGTGCCCCTTCAAGGGCATTATCTAAACATGTGCGGAATCTTGACAAAAGACAATGTGTTATTTGCGGCAGATTCCCTATTTAGCGAGGAAATTTTGAATAAATATCATGTGCCTGTCGTGTTTGATGTGGAGAGCGCTTTTGAAACGCTTGATTTTCTTGAGCAGTCAAACTATGATTTCTATGTCCCAAGTCATGCGCCGATTGTGAGCGATGTAAAAGGGCTTGTAGAAATAAATCGCAAGAAGGCACAGGAAATCATGGAGCTAATTTTGGATTTGCTAAAGTCACAGATGACAATGGAGACCTTGCAAAAAGCAGTGTTTGACAGATATAACTTGACGATGAATTTCCAGCAAAATGTGCTCGTTGGAATGACCTTGCGCTCGTATATATCATATTTATTAGATAGAGGCGACATCGGTTATACATTTGTGGATAACTTGATGTTGTGGCAGGTGCTATGATGGATATATATGGGGCTATAGAGGCTTTCATGGCGAAGGGATATACAGCGGCGTATTTTGAAGATGCACATGAGGCAACGAGTTATCTTAACGATCAAATCGATGGTGTTACAGTCGGTTTTGGAGATTCAAAAACCCTGTTGGATATGGGTTTGTATGAAAAATTATCCTCGCATAATGAAGTGTATGACCCCATGCACGATATGGGACGTGGTTTTCATGCCACAGCCATGCTTTGCCATGGCACGGAAATTTTCCTTACCTCCGTCAACGCCTTCACTAAAAATGGCGAGCTTATCAATATTGATGGCTCGGGGAATCGGGTGGCGAACTCATTGTTCTCGCATAAAAAGGTGTATTTTGTAGTTGGGATTAATAAGTTGCGTGATAATCTTGAAGATGGGATTTGGCGAGCGAGGAATATCGCCGCACCGCAAAATGCAATGAGACTTAAATTGCGTACGCCCTGCGCTAAGGATGGTTTGCGTTGCTTTGATTGCAAGAGTGAAGAGCGTATATGCAATGCGTTGGTCATTCATCTCAACAAAATGGACGATATGGAGATGGAGATTGTGATTATTGGGGAGAATATGGGGATATAGGGGATAGCCGCTTGTGGGTTAGCAAGCGGCTGTCTTTTTTTAAGTAGCCGTTGGTTGCTTGGAGGTGTTGGTTTTCTTTTGTAGCCGTTGATATTTGCTGTTGAGAGGGTTTGTTGTGTAGCCGTTGGTGCATGAAGCCGCTAGTTTTCATTTCTTGCCTTACTTTTTTTGGCCGTCAAAAAAAGTAACAAAAAAACTCGTCGCTAAAAATGCGACATTACGTCTCACACAAAATCACGCAGTATTTGGACTGCTCATTTTGTGTTACTCGCAAAAAAGAAGCCGGTCGCACACTTCGTTTTGCTCCCACAGGTCTTTTTTTTGCTAACCGGCGTGACGTTTGGGTGGGGATTATGTTGACATTGGTGGTGTAAGCCGTTTTTGCTAAGAGATTGCCATTTAAATGCACAAACCACAAGAGCGTCTATCTTTCCAGCAAAAAGGAGACCTTTGCGAACAAAGGCAAGTATTGCCGTGTGAGTGGCTCTCTTTTTGCGAAAGAAAAGCATGAA
>CAYJIE010000018.1:31396-32714 GCA_964370145.1 uncultured Oscillospiraceae bacterium | reverse complement strand
CCTAAAATGGACAATGGTGATTGCTATCTTTGCTTTGTGAAAAAAGACGGCGCTATCATTGAGCTGATTGAGATGAAATAGTAAAATTTACTGTAATAAAAAAGAGGAGCGAGAGCTCCTCTTTTAGCTTATTATGCACGCAAAGGCGATGGGGATAACTGCATTAACGCCGCTTCCTTTCCTCCGAAAAACCACAGCTTGTTCTGTGTTTTTTTGACAAACTTAAAGGTCGGACTGTTGTCCGACCTTTTGCGTTAATCTTTGACTAAACGCCCCTTATCTAAGCCCCTTATCATATGGCTTGCCCGCAGCTTTTGGCGCCGCATTTGTCTTTGATGTGATTGCGAGCACAATCAGTGTCGCAACATATGGAAACGCCTTATATGCCTCTGAGGGCAGTCCGAGCGACATAAGAAACGGCACCGCCACATATGCGGCGCTCAGCGTTTTCATGAAGCCGAACAATAGGGAAGTGAGCAAAATTCTAATTGGGTTCCACTGTCCGAAAATCAGAACCGCCAGTGCGAGAAATCCGTATCCTGCGACGGAGGCATTGAACTCTGTTGAGGTTGGCACGACGAAGATGACGCCGCCAACACCTGCAAGTGCACCTGAAATCAGCACTCCTGCATAGCGAATTTTATACACATTGATTCCAACGGAGTCAGCCGCTTGCGGATGCTCTCCGCAAGCACGCAGGCGTAGCCCGAATTTCGTTTTGAACAGCACAAACCACGACAGAAAAAGGATTGCGAATCCGATATAGGTCGTGATGTAGGTATTTTTGAAGAACATATCTCCGATTATCGGGATTTGACTCAAAATCGGCACTTCAGCAATTCTAAATTGATTCTTAAATCCAACTTGTTGCACATTTTGTATCATTCTAGCGACGAAAATCGCAAAAGCAGGAGCAAGTAGATTTAGCGCCGTGCCGCTGATTACTTGGTCACTCTTTAAGTTAATCGCCGCAAACGCATGCATGAGCGAATACAAAGCACCTGACGCCGCCGCAACAATCAGCGCTAGAATTAGCAAAAATTGCCCTGACAAGCTGTCTTGGAATAGGCTTATAAATCCGATGCCGCAAAAGGCGCCCATAATCATGATCCCCTCAAGGGCGATGTTTACAATGCCTGAGCGTTCGCTGAACATTCCACCCAATGCGACCACCATTAGCGGTATGGAGAAGAACATCATCTGTTGCATGAGAAAATAAAATGTACTCATTATATCGCCCCCCCTTCGTCCTTAGGCGGTTCATGCTCTTCACTTTGCTCTGTTTCGCTAACCGCTGTCGCAGTTTGCGTTGTGTCCG
>CAYJIE010000018.1:18033-31296 GCA_964370145.1 uncultured Oscillospiraceae bacterium | reverse complement strand
TGCTCTTCACTTTGCTCTGTTTCGCTAACCGCTGTCGCAGTTTGCGTTGTGTCCGTTGTGTCCGTTGTGTCCGCTGTGTCCGATGTTGCCGTGTCTGCTGTTGCAGTGTCTGTCGCCGCTGTTGCCCCTTCTTTTTTGCTGAAGTAGCCCAATGCAAAATTTTTGAACAGCAGTGAGAATGCGCTAAAGTAAATAATGAGCGAGATGATAATGTCAATTACTTCAGGCTTATAGTCATAGCTTTGGAGGTAGAAGCCACCCTCGCCAAGATGTGCCATAAACAATCCGCTGAATATTATTCCAATCGGATGTGACAATCCAAGTAGGGCGACGGGGATTCCGTTAAAGCCCTCTGCCAAAAGGACATCGACAACTTCGATATGTCGTCCGCTGACCAAAAACAGCACCGCTCCCGCAAGCCCTGACAGCGAGCCTGCAATAAACATGGACATGACTATTTTTTTCTTCGAGTTGATGCCTGCATAGTCTGCGGCGTCACGCCCAAAGCCACAAGCTGTGAGTTCATATCCGAATGTCGTCTTATACAAAATCACATAGATGACAACTGCTGCGATAATCGCAACGAAAATACCTGCATTGATCGCCGAGCCTGCAAATATCGTATCAAGCCCCATTTTTGGCAGCTGCGCAGTCGCCGCGACCGTCTTGCTCTGATTCTTAAATGCGTCAAAGACATGCGACTTGACGAGATAGTTCACGGCGTACATGCCGATATAGTTCATCATGATAGTCGAAATTACTTCGCTCACATTGTAATATGCTTTTAAGATACCCGGTAGGAGTGCCCACAGGCCACCTGCCATCCATGCCGCCGCAATTGCTACCATCCAGTGAAGCGGCGCCGGCAAACTCATGTTCACCCCAACATATACCGCTGCGAATGCGCCCACAATAAGTTGCCCCGACGCACCGATATTAAATAGGCCTGTCTTAAATGCAAATCCGACGGAAAGTCCCGTGAGGATAATCGGTGCGGCGCGATAGAGCACCGTACCCATGCCCTTTGCTCCGCCTGTAAATCCTCCCATGAGGATGGTGACAAAGCCACCTGTTGCCTGTGAGGGATTTGCGATTAACAAAATGATAAATCCGATTATCAGTCCGATTATAATCGACATGATTGAGCTGAAAATTGAGAGCGCGCCATCTGTTTGCAAAATCGATTGCTTGCGCATCTGTTTGTTTTGCTTGCCCTTTTGCTTTGGCAAATTATTCACTTACAGCCCCCCTTTTGCTTCCTGACATATAGAGCCCAAGCTCGCTGACAGTGATTTCTTTCGGGTTGAGCTCTCCGACGAGCTCGCCCTCGTACATAACAATAATTCTATCGGACACATCCATGACTTCATCTAGCTCCAGAGAGATGAGAAGCACCGCTTTCCCGCTGTCGCGCTGTGCAACGAGCTGCGAATGGATATATTCAATTGCGCCGACATCAAGCCCCCTTGTTGGCTGGACGGCAATGAGCAAATCTTTGTTTTCTGCAATTTCCCTTGCGATGATCGCCTTTTGTTGGTTTCCTCCCGAAAGGCTTCTCGCCATACTCCTAGCGCCCTCGCCCGAGCGCACGTCAAAGCGCTCAATGAGCATGTCTGCATATTCCGATACAGCAGGGAATTTGATAAATCCGCCCTTTTGGAACTGCTCTTTGTAGTAATTCTTTAACACGAGGTTTTTCTCTACTGTGTAGTCGAGCACCAAGCCATGTTTATGCCTATCCTCTGGTATATGCGACATGCCTGTTTCGTTGCGGTCACGCACTGTCAAATTGCTTATGTTCTTGCCGTTTAGGAAAATCTCACCCGATGTCGCTTTCATAAGCCCTGTGAGAGCATAGACAAGTTCAGACTGCCCATTTCCGTCAATTCCGGCTATGCACACAATCTCCCCACGTCGCACGGTGAAACTGACATCTGTTAGCTGGCTTTTTGTCGCATTTTTCCCCTTTAAGTTAAGTTTTTTCACAGACAGCACAACATCAGTCGGCACGCTATCCGTCTTGTCCACGGAGAAATTTACCTTGTGCCCAACCATGAGCTCGGAGAGCTCCTCCTTGCTCGTATCCGCAACTTCCACCGTCGCAATATATTTCCCTTTGCGAAGTACAGAACAGCGGTCTGCCACTTCCTTTATCTCATTTAACTTATGCGTGATGAACAGAATGGAGCGCCCCTCTTCTACTAGATTTTGCATAATCGAGAGGAGCTCCTCAATTTCCGCAGGGGTTAGCACCGCTGTCGGCTCATCGAAAATCAAAATCTCATTCTCTCGATAGAGCATTTTTAAGATTTCCACACGCTGTTGCATTCCGACTGTTATATCGGATATGAGAGCATCGGGCTCGACATGCAGTTGGAATTTTTTCGAGAGTTCAATGACTTTCTCCCTCGCCTCCGTCATGTCAAGGGTTATCCCCTTGACAGTTTCTGTTCCAAGCACAATATTTTCAAGCACTGTGAAGTTGTGAACCAGCTTAAAATGCTGATGCACCATGCCGATTTTAAGCTTATTCGCATCGTTTGGATTTTTTATATCAACGGTCACGCCGTCTTTTTTGATTTCACCTTCCTCGGGTTGATACAACCCGAAGAGCACGCTCATAAGCGTGCTTTTACCTGCTCCGTTTTCACCGAGCAGGGCATGTATTTCGCCTTTCCTAAGGCGCAATGTCACATTGTCATTGGCGACAATTCCCTTAAAACGCTTGGTAATTCCAAGCATCTCAATCACATATTCACTCATAAAAACCTCCATTTATCGGGTTTTTCATTCTTTTTGTTCTTTTCGTTCGTGTTCTTTCATTCTTGTGCTACTTATGTGCTGCTTTTTCATATAAAAATGCTCAAAATATATGTAATTTTTTTGCAGAAGAGCAGCGCTCTTTTTGTTAAAGTACGCTGCTCTTCATTAAGGTCTAATTAATTATTAGCCGATAAATGTTACAACTGAGTGTACCAATGGCATTCCCACTGGGCTCTTTGTTGCGTTTTCATCATCTGCAGGTGCCCAATCATCTTTTAGAAGCCCTGATGCTATACCGTTTGTATCAGCTGCAAGCATTCCGAAGATTGTGTCATATTGAGCTTGTGAGAATGTTGTGAATTTTGATGTGTCCATTGGAAGGCCAACGCCGCCAACATTTGCACCAAGATAAACTGATTGTGCTCCTGGGAATGTGCCTGCATAGTATGCTGTAATCGCATCATATACAGATTTTCCGAGCTCTTTCATCGCTGATGTCATGACTGTCTCTGATTGTGCAGATTGGTCAACGTCAACACCGATTACTTTCGCGCCGGTCGCTTCCGCCGCTGACATTACAGAGTTACCCACAGCACCACCGCAAGCAAAGATTACTTCTGTGCCTGTTTGGTACCATGATGATGCAAGTGTTTGAGCCTCCGGTGAAGCCTCAAATGCGCCTGTATAGTGATATTTCATGTCGATTGCATCTGGAGCAAGTCCAAGCTCTGCCGCCGCAAAGTCAGCACCTTGAACAAATCCATAACCAAATCTAACAACCGCAGGAACAGCCATACCGCCCATAAAGCCAAGCTTTGTGTTGCCGTCCATAACTGCCGCATATCCAGCTAGGAAGCCTGATTGCTCCTCAGCGTAGAACACTGAATATGTGTTGTCTGTGATTTTGAAATCTGTGTATGTTCCGTCTTGTGGGAATCCGTCAATCAAAACGAATTTCACGTCAGGATACATCTCTTGTGCCTCATAAACCGCAGGCTCGAATAGGAATCCTGGGCATACGATTAGTTTTGCGCCGTTTAGAACAGCGATTTCAATTGCGTCCATGTAAGCAGGAACATCTTTTGCCGCAGGTTGATAATATTTATGTGTGATATTATTTTCCTCTGCGTATTGTACAAGACCTTCCCATGAGCCTTGGTTGAAAGATTTGTCATCAATCGTTCCAAGGTCGGTAACAAGCGCTAGCTCATATACCTCAGTGCCTGTGTCTGTGTCTGTTCCTGTGTCAGTGCCTGTGTCTGTGCCAGCATCAGTTCCAGCGTCTGTGCCAGAATCTGCGCCATCGTCAGCAGGTTGTGATGAACAGCCCGCAAACATTGCAAGTGCCATGATTAGAATCAGTGCTATTGCTAATAATTTTTTCATTTTTTGTCTCCTTTTTGTGTTTTTATAATAATATGGTCCGCTTGTAGCTCGCCATTATTATTTATGTTATCTCTCTAAAACAAAGCTCTCCGGAAGCAATTCGCCCAGCGCCATTATTTTATAGTCGCTCGCCGATTTCGCCATGATGACAGAAAACTCAACTAAGTCGCAAAACTCTGCGAGCACTTGACGGCAGACTCCGCAAGGGGACGCAATGCCAAACTCGCCGATTTTCGTGCCACGCTTTCCGCCCACGACAGCAATTGCCGAAAACTCATTTTCCCCCTCGGAAATCGCTTTGAAAATCGCTGTCCTCTCTGCGCAATTCGTCGGGCTGTATGTCGCACTCTCAACATTGCAACCTGTGTATATCTTTCCGCTTTTGCCAAGCAATGCCGCTCCCACCATATAATTAGAGTAGGGCGAGTATGAGTGCTCTCTTGCGCCAAAAGCCGCTGTGATTAACTCTGTGACTTTCGTCTTATCAAGTACTTTATTTAAGTTGTCCATTTGCCCTCCTTAATTTGTCGTATTTAGAATGACATGAATTGTGTCGAGTGGCTCGCCCATCCAGTTTTCCATATCGCCGACTACCAATGTGAATTCAATTTCCTCGACCTTGTCAATGTCATTATCTATAAAGGTGTCTTCGCTCCAGTCCATTGATGTGATTGCTGTTTTTTCAGGCGCAATCTCAACCCAAAAATATGCGTCCATCATGTAGTCATTGATTGAGACATCTTCTGCCATAACAGAAATATCCACATCTGAATTGTTCGTCAAAACTATGCTCATCGAATAGCCCCACTCCGTGTTCGGATTAAATCCTGTGATAATCGCCGTTACATATTCATTGTCCGCAATTAAAATATCCGTTGGAAGTAGTTCCCTCGCATATTTCGTCGCATTTTCCTCGCCAAGCGGATAATAATTAAATCGCTGTTGCTCGACAATTACATTTTCATAATTTTCGTATTCTCTCACAGTAAAAACGATTTCCACATCTGTAATCTCTAACACCCCATTTTTCTCTAAAGATGTCATGTCAAAATAGAGCGTTTCGTTCGCCTTTTTACCTGCCGGAATGTCTGTTGTAAAATACGAATAGGCTTCGATACCGTTAATATAAATCCGCTCGATATAGAATACAAGTTTCAAGTCCTCGCTCTTGTTCTCAAATCTGAGCTTGGTAAATCCACCCCATTCATCAATGCCAAAATCCGCAAGCGTTATGCTACAAAGTTCATTGTCAAACGCGACAACTTCTGCAAATGGCTCGCTCTCAACATCGGCATTGCTTGTGCCGCTGTTGTCTGCACTTTCGTCCGCATTTCCTGCGCCGCTGTTGTTTGCACTGTCATCCGCATTGTCGTCATCATTGTCATCTTCGCCGCTGTTATCAGCGTTGCTGTTGCCAGCGCCGCTGTTGTCGTCCGACTCGCCATTAATTGCAACGCTTGTCCCACCATCGCCACTATCTTGCAGCGACGTGTTACATGCGGCGAGCGAAAAGCACAGCGCAAAACACAGCAATCCCTTAAACAACTTATTCATCATCTGTCTATCACTACTCCGCAAATTCAAGCGCAATCTTCATCATGTTCGTGAAGCTTGTTTGTCTCTCCTCTGCTGACAGTGCAGCCCCTGTGTATATCTCATCGGAGATTGTCAAAATGCACAGCGCCTTTTTGCCTGCACGAGCCGCATTCGCATATAGCCCCGCAGCCTCCATTTCAACGCACATTATCCCCATCTTTTTCCACAAATCATTTGCGTCCGCTCTGTCATCATAGAAAGTATCGCTGGATAGAATGTTTCCAACCTTATATGAAAGACCGAGTTTTTCCGCTGAAAGAACTGCCTTTTTCAAAAGTCCGTAGTCGCAAATCGGCGCAAATGTGCCAGGTAGTCTATATTGTGAGATGAAGTCCGAATTTGTGCAAGCGCCCATTGCAATTGCGATGTCGCCAACCTTTAGCCCGTCTGCAATCGCACCGGCAGAGCCAATTCTGATGATGTTCTCCACTTCGTAGAAGTTGTATAGCTCATATGAATATATCCCAATTGATGGGATTCCCATTCCGCTTCCCATTACGCTGATTTTGCGCCCATTATATGTACCTGTGTAGCCAAACATATTGCGCACTGTGTTAAAACACTCAACATCAGTAAGGAAAGTATCTGCGATAAATTTCGCGCGAAGTGGGTCGCCCGGCATTAGCACCGTTTTAGCAATTTGTTCCTTTTTCGCTGTAATATGCGCTGTTGGAATTGGTGATTTCTGTGACATAATACCCTCCTAATATGTTATAATAAGTTTAAGTTAATATGATGCGGCTCCGCCCTCGCCCTCGAGCACTTTTACCGCTGAACTCGTGCCGATTCTATCACAGCCAAGCTCGATAAAATGTACGAAATCTTCCCTCGTTTTGACGCCGCCTGCGGCTTTGATTTTGACATTCTCGCCTATATGCTTTGCGAAGAGTTCCACATCGGCAATCGTCGCACCCGAGGTACTAAAACCTGTGGAAGTTTTGATATAATCCGCTTTTGCATTGGTGACCGCTTTGCACATCGCAATCTTCTCATCGTCCGTCAAAAGGCAAGTCTCGATGATGACTTTGAGCACCACATCGCCGCAAGCCGCTTTAAGCGCCGCAATCTCCGCTTGCACCTTGTCGACATCACCGTTTTTCAAGTCGCCGATATTTATAACCATATCAATTTCGTCAGCGCCATTTGCAAGTGCTGTCTTAATCTCTTCTATCTTGCTGTCGCATGAATTATAGCCCAGAGGAAAACCGACAACCGTGCAGATTTTAAGCTTGTCCGCATAGCTCTCTTTGATGCGCTTGATATAGCTCTGTGGCACGCAAACCGTCGCGCATTCGTACTTCACGGCACTCTCGCACAATGTCTTAATTTGCTCCCAAGTGGAATTTGCCGCAAGCAATGTTAAATCAACCTTGCTGTATATCTCTCTGTTCGTCATAGCAACTCCTTTTTAACCGTAATAGTATGAATATTTTACCACAATATCACAAATAAATCAATATTAATATTATAAATTTTTGAATGTTTATTTGTGACAAAAAAATTAATAAAGCTGTGCTAGTCCGCTTTATTGGAGTGTTTGAGCCGCAACCACCGAATTTTCAAAGAGATTTCTATTGCCTGAAATTATCATTAACTCTTTTTAAGAGCGACAAAAACATTTTCTTCTCAGCCTTTGAAAATCCTGTATATGCAGTTTTGTAAACCTCTTCGGAAATCAGATCATATCGCTCTTTAATCGCATGTCCCTGCTCCGTCAATTTCACATAGCTAATCCGCCTGTCCTTCTCGCCCTGCTCCTTTTTCAAATATCCCATTGCGATGAGTTTGTTTGTCAAATGCGTCACGGTGGATTTGTCCTTCCCAACTCGCTTTGAGATTTCTTGCATGGACAACTCGCCCTCGCTCTCATACAGCGCTGTTAAGATGTTCCCATGAGAGGGAATTAGCTCCTCTAGCTCATGCTCGACTAGTTTTGTGCTTATAAATTCGTTCATCCTCTGCATAGTTCTGCTCACAAAGTACACAATATATTTATCTTTTTTCATATAACAACCTTTAATCACCTTTCGTTTTGCCGCTCTCGGCATATGCCGCTAAGCTTTGCTATCGCTCATTTTATCATAAATTGCATGAAAAATCAAGAATTAGTTTGACATCAAACTAATTCTGTGCTAAAATAGTTTTATATCAAACTATTTTGGAGGAAAAATCAAATGACAGCTCAAGAATGCATTAAAAATAGGCGTAGTGTAAGGAAATTTGCAGATAAAGACATCAACAGGGAAACTCTCAACGAGATTGTAGCGATGGCAAGATTTGCGCCCTCGTGGAAAAACTCACAGGTTGTCCGATACCATATCGTCAGCAATCCCACCACAAAAGAGGCGCTTGCAACAGAGGGCATGAAAGATTTTGTGTTCAACTCAAAAACTACCTCAAGATGCAAAGCCCTCGTCATCGTCACCGCTGTCGGCGGCATCTGCGGATATGAGGCGGACGGCAGCTTCTCCACTGCAAAGGGCGACCGCTGGGAGATGTTCGACGCCGGTGTCGCAACACAAACTTTTTGCCTCGCCGCATATGAAAAAGGTGTCGGCTCCGTCATCCTCGGAATTTTCGACGAGACAGAGATGAGAAAAGTTGTCAGCTTGCCTGAAAACGAGACAATATGTGCGCTTATAGCGCTTGGCTACCCTGAGGAGACACAAGGCGCCGCACCTAAAAGCGCACCGCCTCGCCATGAGGTTTCAGAGCTTGCAACTTTCATCGACTAGCGATGGTTTGCCCCGCTCTAGCTAATGACATGCGACTTATTGGCTTGTACAAAATTCATACCTAAACAAAAAAGCAGGGGATATCCCCTGCTTTTTTGTTTTTTATGCACTCAATTACCCGAGGCTTTCCATCGTCTTCGCCAGCATCGCCTTGTATTTTTCAAGTTTTTCTTTTTCCGCCTCAATTACCTGTGGCGGTGCCTTTTTCACGAAGCCCTCATTTGAGAGTTTATCGTCAATTCTCGCAATCTCTCCTTCGAGTTTCTCTTTTTCCGCCAGTAGTCTTTTGCGCTCTGCCTCAAGGTCCACAAGTTCCCCAAGCGGCACAAACAATCTTGCGCCGTCAGTCACGACCACCACCGCATTTTCATCTTCGCATTTTGTGAAATGCACCTCTGAAGTGCTGGCAAGTCTAGTAAAGAAAGGAATTCCCTTCTCGAAAATTTCTTGCTCGGCAGTTTCAATATACAATGCGGCACGTTTTGACGGGACAACGCCCATTTCGCTACGTCTTGTACGGAGTGCTGTAATCGCCGCCATGATTTTCTCCATTTGCGCGCTTTCGGTTGCAAAATTCAGCGCCTCATCATATTTTGGGAAATCCTCGAACATGATGCTCTTGCATTTGTGCGGTAGAGCGAGATAGAGCTCCTCTGTAATAAACGGCATGAATGGGTGAAGGAGTTTGAGCGACTCACGCAGAACATATACGAGCACTTTTTGTGCGGAATGATTTGTTTCTACATTTGTGTTGCTCTCGAACAAGCGGCTCTTCGACAACTCAATATACCAGTCGCAGAACTTGTCCCATATGAAGTCATTCACCTTTGCAAGTGCCACACCAAGCTCAAATTTGTCGAGGTTTTCACGCATTTCCCCAGCAAGCTTGTTGAGTTGTGTCAAAATCCACTTGTCCTCGGTTTCAAGCGTTTCGGGCAGTGTAAACAATTCCTCGTCGGGGAGCGTGATGTTCATTAGAACAAATCTGCTCGCATTCCATATCTTATTGGAGAATGTGCGGTTGCTCTCAACCTTCTCCCAGCTAAATCTTGTATCATTACCGGGGCTGTTGCCAGTCATGAGCGAAAATCTCAGCGCATCTGCACCGTATTTATCAATAACCTCCAGTGGGTCAATGCCGTTTCCAAGTGATTTACTCATCTTGCGGCCCTGTCCATCACGCACAAGTCCATGCAAAAGCACATCGTCAAATGGCTTCATTCCAAGTTGGTCAAGCCCTGCAAGAATCATTCTAGCCACCCAGAAAAACAGAATGTCATAGCCTGTGACGAGCACAGAGGTCGGATAGAAATAGTCGAGTTCAGGAGTTTTTTCAGGCCAACCAAGTGTTGAAAACGGCCAGAGTTGTGAGCTAAACCATGTGTCGAGCACATCCTCGTCCTGTTTTACAGCGCTGTTGCATTTCGGGCAAACACTTATATCTTCCCTCGATACGGTCATCTCGCCGCAACTCTCATTTGTGCAATAGAAAGCCGGAATTCGGTGCCCCCACCACAGTTGACGGCTTATGCACCAGTCACGCACATTTTCCATCCAGTTGAAATATGTCACATCAAAGCGTTTTGGCGTGATTTTTATATCACCCTCACGCACTGCCTTCATCGAGATTTCCGCAAGCGGTCTCATCTTGACAAACCACTGTGTGGAAGTCAGCGGCTCAATGACGGAGTTGCAACGATAGCAAAGCCCGACATTGTGCGACATGTCTTCGATTTTAACGAGCTCGCCGCTCTCTTCCAGTGCTTTTACAACGGCTTTTCTCGCCTCAAAGCGCTCAATTCCCTCGAATTTTCCGCCCTCTTTTGTGATTTTACCATCTTCGCCGATTACAATAATCGATTCAAGATTATGTCTTTGCCCCATCTCAAAGTCATTCGGGTCATGTGCAGGAGTGACCTTTACACAACCTGTACCAAAATCGAGCTCGACATATTCATCAGCAAAAATCGGAACTTCACGATTGACCAGTGGCACAATCGCAGTCTTGCCGATTAGATGTTTATATCTGTCGTCATTTGGGTTGACAGCGATACCTGTGTCGCCGAGCATGGTTTCAGGGCGAGTTGTCGCACAGATTAAATAGTCTTGTGTCCCTGTGATTTTGTATTTAATATGCCATAGATGTGATGCTTGCTCCTCATGGTTAACCTCTGAGTCAGACAGCGCTGTCTTGCAGTCAGGGCACCAGTTGATGATGCGCTCGCCTTTGTAAATCAAGCCCTTTTCATATAGGCTGATGAAGGTTTCACGCACCGCAAGTGAACATCCATCGTCCATTGTAAAGCGCTCTTTTTCCCAGTCACATGCGCAACCGAGCTTTTTAAGCTGACCTATGATCTCACTTCCGTATTTGTTCTTCCAATCCCACACTCGCTCAAGGAATTTCTCGCGGCCAAGATCATATTTCGTGATGCCCTCGTCAACTCTTAGCATCTCCTCAACCTTGATTTGCGTCGCAATCCCCGCATGGTCGGTGCCCGGTAGCCACAGCGCCTCAAAGCCACACATTTTCTTATATCTAATCAAAATATCTTGCAAAGTATTGTCCAAGGCATGTCCAAGATGCAATCTGCCTGTGACATTTGGGGGAGGGATGACGATACAAAACGGCTCCTTATCAGGGTTTACCTTTGCGCTAAAGCAATCATTTTGCTCCCAATGCGAGTAGACACGTTGCTCAACTCCGCTTGGGCTGTAATTTTTTTCAAGCTCTCTTGACATAATTCCCTCCTAATAATAATGTATAATCAATAATTATATCAAAAAATAAAAACTAAGTCAAGAAAAAGGGGGTAATTTTATATAGTCCCAAATTAAGAAGTTTTTAATTTGAGACTGCGGGAGCCCGAGGGGTGCGAGCCCCTCGTTACAATCTGCGGAGCAGTTAAGGTCGAGCAAAGCGAGAGCCTTAGTTTGATTGAACGGAGTGAAATCAAAACCGCGAGGATAGGAGCGAGTATCGCTTCGATATTTGTTTGCACTTATGTCCATACTGAGTTTCTGTGACATTTTATAGGGTTGGACGCGTATATGCTTTTTGCCATGCACAAAAAGCACCAAAAAGGCATTGGCGGTGCGCAGACTGGGGGGGGTGAGGGGGCGCTGTGCGCAGACATGGCTGTGCTTGGGCAGGGGATTGGACAGGGGATTGGACAGGGAGGCTGTGCGTAGACATGGGTTTTGATTAAAAAATTTCGCTGACAAGCTCCACAACCCGCTCCCTATATGGTCTAAGCTCGTCATTTAGCTCAATCATCCTCGTCGGTATGTCCTCTAAGTTCGTGGGTGTCGGCAGATTGAGAAATTCCAAGATTTGCTCAGCACGCTCGCTCGCCAGCTCAACGCCCTCCAAAAAAGCTAAATCAATATAAAAATCCTCCCCAAAAAAGAGGAGGTCAAGTCGCTCGTCTGTCAATGTGGCTGTCAGAGGGGGAGAGAGCTCCCCCGCCATATGCTCCATTGACACCGCCGACATGCCATAAAACACCAAGAGTGCCGACAGGCTGATGACGAGCGTCACAATATAAATTTGCCATGATTTCATATGCTTCCCCCTAATCGCAACGCCAATGGCGCTGTTATGTAGCGGATTTTAATGTAGAAGTCAGCACATTTGCAAATATTTTAGCGGAATATATCGCCTCTTCGAGGCTATTCGCACAAGTTCCCATTTCAATTAGAATTGTGCCCGCTGATAAGTCTTGATTATATGTCCCCTCACGCAAAACAATCGGTCGCATGATATTTTCATATCTGCTGTTGAGCTCCTCTTGCAAGTCAAACACCAAGGCGAGATTTTCCGCCCAATCGTCATGTGGAATTTTGCTACTGCCCGTGCCGACGACAAACATCATCTGCGCGGCGTCTTTGCCATATATATTCGTGACGGGACGATATTTCACGCCGGAATTTGTTATGAGCGAGTCCCTGTGCATATCGATAACAATCCTAATCGACGGGTATTCCTCAAGCGCCTCTTGAATCAATTCACGGCTGACGGTATATGCGTCATTGTAGCTCTCCTCGTCGCACAGCGTTTCGATATGGAGCACTTCAATGCCGTCCATTTCAAGCTCTGAACTGAGCACATTCCCCACCGCCACGATATTCTTGCTTGTATCCGTCGACCTTGCATCATCCGATTTATAATAGAAAACAGAGTTTTCCTCTGCGTAGCTCTCTGTGCCATGTGTGTGGACAATAAGAACTTGCGGGCCCTCACCGCTATATGCAATGCTCGGTGATGCCGCTTGAATTTCTTCAAAGTTTGGATTCTCATCCGATGTGTTTGACACTCGGACAGCCTGTGTCCCAAGCATAACATCATATTGGTTGATTAAAATGCTCGCAATCGGAAGGGCGTCCTCAGGTATTTCCACTTCCTCCACCACATCAATTTCAGGTTTATCCGAAAACAGCAGTCTCTGTCCGAAAAGAATCTGCTCTGAACTCGACGAGGATGCCGGCGGTATGAACAAAACGCTCGCCATCTCGCTCTCCTCAAGCCAAGTCGGGTTGTAGTCTTTAGCACTCACCATATAATAAGCCGCCACGACAAACATCAGTGCAAATGCGCTTATTGCGCCATTTCTGATTTGTCGACTTAGCCGTCTTTTTCTTTTTATTTCTCGCTTGCCACGCATTAATATGTTTCCCCCTAAACGAAATTATAACACAATATATGAAAAAATTTTTATTTTTATGTTTAATGAACACGATGTTCAATGAACACGACGTTCAATGAACACGATGTTCAATGAAC
>CAYJIE010000018.1:0-17933 GCA_964370145.1 uncultured Oscillospiraceae bacterium | reverse complement strand
AATGAACACGATGTTCAATGAACACGACGTTCAATGAACACGATGTTCAATGAACATTCTGCGCATTGGTAAAATATTGCACCGCTATTTTAACTGTTCCGTGACACAATATTTTTATTGTCGCTTTCAAATGATGTTGTCACTTGCCAAATTAAAAGGGGTGCTTATGGAAAAAAGTCTTTATATCTCTGTCATCAAAATCATAACATATGCTGTGGTGCTGGTCGCCGCGCTCTTCAATTTGAGCGCTGTCGCCAAAACCCTGCTCGCTCTGCTTGGAATTCTCTCACCCATCTTAATCGCACTCGCAATCGCACTTGTGCTCAACCGTCCCACTGACAGGTTGGCAAGGCATTTTGAGGCTAGACTACGCCGCAAAAAATATGCTCGCACGCTGTCTATGGTGCTCATCTATTTCTCACTGCTCGCAATTGTCATTGTTCTCATTTCCTTTGTCATGCCCTCTCTCTCGAGTAGCATCAGGCAATTTGTCGATAATCTCGATGTGTATGAGGCGCAACTGAGCAATATGCTCACAAATATGGCGAGGATGCTAAACATCAATCAGGCGACAGCGGAGCGGATTTTCACCTCAATCACCAGAACACTTGATTTCGGCGAGGAATTTCTCCTCTCACTCATTCCCGAGGCACTTCGCCTCACGCAAAATGCGGCAAAAGTGCTACTCTCGTTTTTGCTCGGTCTAATCCTGTCTATATATATTGTATCCGACGGCATTAAGATGCGTAGTGGCGCAATCCGCTTTGTTCACGCCTTCTTCCCCGAGCGATGCGGTAAAAGCATCGTGCGCATCGGCAATATGAGCGCAGAGTCTTTCTCCGACTTTTTCGTCGGACAGGTCACCGACTCCGCAATCCTTGCGACGCTGTGTTTTCTCGGTCTCTCACTCCTCGGATTGCCATATCCACTGCTCATCTCCGTCACCATCGGCTTCACCAGTCTAATTCCGGTCGTGGGTGCGGTGCTCGGTTGTGTTCCTGCTGTGTTTGTCCTCTTCTTGGAAAATCCGTCAGATGTGCTCATCTTTCTCGCATTCTTCATCATCATTCAGCAAATCGACAACAATTTTATATATCCAAAAGTCGTTGGCACCTCCATCGGACTGCCTGCCTTTTGGGTGCTAATCGCAATTGTGATTGGTGGAGGGCTTTTCGGTGTCGTCGGCATGTTCATAAGCGTGCCCACGATGTCCGTCCTCTATCGCCTCGCTAAGGAGCGATGCGAGTGAGCATCGCTCCTTAGCGATGTAAAATTCATTTTAACACAGAATAACAAAAAAGTATACATGTTTCGTCAAATTTCGGCATGAGAATTTTTGGGGCACTTAAAAAATTTGAGCTGCCCCCAGCCTTCTTAAGGAAGATTAATATTAAATAAAAGGTTTTTTAACGCCAAAACGGCGGAAAATCCGCCGCTTTCTTTGTGTTTTACACGCCTGTTTTGCCAAAAACACAACTACATATTGTATATGCAATATACTTTACACAACTTAACAAAAAAATTCTTGACAAATTATAAGCACTGATATATAATATGATATGCTCGTTAATCGAGAAAGTCGCGTCATGTCTAATAAAAGACTGTGGGACAACCTCAAGATGATTTCGTGAACTGACCTTTTCCAACATAATGGAACTGAGCAAGCACTAAGTCGAATAAATTCGGTGTACCGCTCGCCAAAAAGCGGAATGTGGCAAGATTAAGTTATATTAATGCGACAGATTGGAGATTTTATGAAAAGAACATACCAACCAAAGAAAAGACACAGAGCTAAAACTCACGGTTTCCGTGTAAGAATGAGAACAAAAAACGGCAGAAAGCTAATTACAAGACGTCGTTCAAAAGGCAGAGCACAACTTTCAGCATAGACCCCTATTTATAAAGGAGCAGTCCTTACATGACAAAGACAAAGTCACTGACAAGAAACAATGACTTTCGCCGACTCTATGCGAGGGGCAAGAGCGTTGTAGATAAAAACTTCGTGCTATACTATCATAAAAACCGATATAATGAAACAAGGCTGGGCTTGACTGTTTCAGTCAAGCTTGGAAATGCCGTGTTTCGCTCTCGCTGTAAACGACTTCTTCGGGAGAGTTACAGATTGTTGGAGAGCGACATTGTTGAGGGCTATGACTTTGTACTTGTAGCAAGAAGTAGACTAGCGGCAATGAAATGCCAAGTCGTGACGGCGGCACTTAAGCGAATGCTTAAAGCTGAAGGTCTCTTGAATGAGGAGGCGAGCTCAACTTGAAACAGATAATGCTTTTGTTAATCAAGTTTTACAGAAAATTTATATCACCCTTAAAGAAACCGAGTTGTAGGTATTATCCGACATGCTCGGCGTACGCATATGAGGCAATAATGAAATATGGTGCGCTAAAGGGTGGCTATTTGGCTTTGAAACGATTGCTTAGCTGTCATCCGTTTTCAAAAAAGAACTACTTCGACCCTGTTCCATAGGAACCTTTGTAAACAGGGAACGCTGTTGTTGCACACACAGCGCTAAAACTGCTTAAATGCACGGAAGGAAAAACCGTATAATATGTTTGACGCAATATTAAATCAGCCAATGGGCTCTTTGCTTAATTGGATTTTAAGTTTCACCGGAAGCTACGGAATTGCACTCATCATTTTTACGATTATAGTAAAAGTGGCAGTGTCCCCACTTAGCATAATTCAGCACAAATCCACAATAAAATCAATCGGTATTCGCCCAAAAGAGGCGGCAATTCGCAAGAAATATGCGAATGATAGAGTTAAGCAAAACGAAGAAATCGGCAAGCTGTACCAAGAGGAGAAAATCAATCCGATGGCGGGATGTCTGCCTTTGCTTATTCAGCTCCCAATCATCATTGCGCTTTACGGCGTAATCAGACAGCCTTTGACATTTGTCTTGAAGTTTTCACAAGAGACAATCCAAAAGCTAAATCAAGCACTGTTTGACATGGGTGCGATCCCTGAATTGTTGTCAGAAAGCGACTTACAACTCACCGGAGAGACAATGCTTGCAAACGGAATGCACGATAATTTCGATGCGCTTGTCTCACAGGGTATTTTTGATATCACTGCGACTACTATCGACTATACATTTCTTGGGATTGACCTGTCGCAAACACCGACAGTTGCATTTAATCTGCTATTGCTAATCCCACTTTTTGCGGGAATCACTGCATATGCGCAGAGCTTCATCTCAATGAAGATGCAACCGACAATGTCAGATCCAAATGCACCGGGCGCAAAACAAGCAAAAACCATGATGTACACAATGCCGCTCATCTCAGTGTGGTTCACTTTCACACTCCCTGCCGGTATCGGTCTATACTGGGGTGTTTCCAACCTCGTGGCAATCATTCAATCGTTGGTGCTAAATTCAATTTGGTCAACAAAGAAGGCATATGTTGCGGCGCAGGCGAAATATGAGGCGGAAGAGAAGGCGAACAGAGGCAAGAAAAAGAATGAGCCGACTCCTGTCAAAGAGGATCCGAGCTTAACGAAATATATGCCAAAGACAAGCATTCCAAACCCATTTGACGAAGATTGATTAAATAACGCATGACTCATGCGCGGAGGAAGAAATGATTGTTGAAAAAGAGGCCTTATTTGAGGGCAAAACCATTGATGAGGCGATAAGCAAGGGGCTTGTGGAACTCTCTTTAGAGGAGGACAATGTCGTTGTCGAAGTTGTCGCAACTCCAGTGAAGGGATTGTTCGGAATTGGTTCAAGCCCTGCAAAAGTAAAGATTATATATGAAACTGAAGTGGCTGATGCTCCGATTAAAGCAGAGCCTGTGGCAAGTGTTGCGCCAAAAGCAGCGGCGCCTAAGACAGATGCCACACAAAAAGCAGCACCGACGCCAAAGGCGAGCGCACCAAAAGCTGACATCGAAACTAAAAACGATGCGGCACCAAAGGCGTTTGTTCCATCGTCAGAAGTTTCAAGCTCTGCTAATTTCAAGGCGGTTGACGGCACTGCATCTCAAAAATTCGTAACTGATATTCTCAATATACTTGAGCTAAATGCACAGGTTAAAGCGACGACAGACGGCTCTCTTTTGAAAGTCGAAGTCGAGGGCGACGCTATGGGTATGCTCATTGGTCGTCACGGCGAGACAATGGACGCTTTGCAATATCTTACAAGTCTTGTCGAGAAGAATTCCGACGGAGATTTTGACAAAGTGCATCTTGATGTGCAAGGCTACCGCAGTAAACGTGAGGACGCACTTATTGCGCTCGCTAACAGAACTGCGGAGAAAGTCAAGAAGAATCGCAGAAATTCAACACTTGAGGCGATGAATCCGTATGAGCGCAGAATTATACATGCCGCACTGCAAGAGGTGTGTGGGATACACACTTTCTCTGTTGGCAGTGACCCACATAGGAAAATCGTTGTGGCTTTCGGCGAGAAGAAGAGATAGGAACAAGGCATCGGCTTTTGCTGTGAGCTTTGAGAATGCGAAGCGGCACTGCGCCGCCTCGCATTTTTTATTATAGGAGAATATATGACAGTAGCAGCAATTTCTTCCGCTTTCGGAAACGGCGCCATCGGTGTTGTGCGCATGACGGGGAGCGAGGCATTTGACATCGCAAACAGGGCTTTTGCGGCGAAGAGGGGCGGAGAGCTCCCGACACGCCGACCGACATATGGCACAATATATGACAGCGAAGGGGCAGTGGATAACTGCGTCATTTTGCTGTACAACGCACCGAATACATACAGCGGCGAGGATATGGTGGAGATTTTCTGTCATGGCGGCGTCGTGGTGACACAGGCGGTGCTTGAGGCATTGCTTGAAAAGGGTGCTAGCCTTGCACCACAGGGCGAATTTACTCGCAGAGCATTCCTAAATGGCAAGCTTGACTTAGCAGAAAGCGAAGGCGTCATTGATTTAATCAACGCAAATTCCAAGGCGGCTATGCGTGAGGCACATTCGAGGAGTACAGGCGCGCTTTCGGAGAAAATTCGTGCGATAAGGGGAGAGCTTATAAAGCTCGACGCCGACATCATGGCATATATCGACTATTCCGAAGAGGGTATTGGATTAATTGAGCGAGATGACTTCATCGCAAGGCTTACAGCTGTTTGCCAAGAGCTTGAATTGCTCATCGCCTCTTGCGAGCGTGGGAGAGTCATCAGAGAGGGTGCAAAAATTTGTATTCTCGGAAAGCCAAATGTAGGAAAATCCACCTTGCTAAACGCCTTTGCCGGCTACGAGAGATGTATTGTCACAGAGATTGCCGGCACGACAAGAGATGTCGTGGAGCATGGCGTATCACTCGGAGGGCTGTATCTGCGCTTGCTTGACACAGCAGGACTGCGTGAGAGCGACGATGAGGTGGAAAAACTGGGTATACTTCGCAGTAGAAGCGAGGCTGACGAGGCTGACATTGTTTTTGCTGTGTTTGACGGCTCAGCGCCAATGACGGACGAGGACAGGACAGTGCTTGACATCAGCAAAGACAAAAATACCATATACATTATTAATAAGAGCGACATCTATAAGGACAGTGTGCACAGCGATTTTGCGGAAATTGCGAATGCGGTGAAGTTTTCGGGCAAGACGGCAAACGGAATTGAGGAAATCGCAAAGCTTGTAGAAAACATGTATCAGCCAAAGAGCACTGAGGCGCTCCTTGTGACGACACGTCATAAGGAGGCGGCAAAGTCGGCGCTCTCACATTGCCAAAATGCGTTCTTTGGCGCAAAGGCAGGGGAGCTCCTTGATATGCTGGAGCTCGACATAAGAAATTCTGCCACAGCACTCGGAGAAATCACAGGTGACAGCGTTAGCGACGATGTCATCGAAGACATATTCGCACGCTTTTGCGTCGGGAAGTGAGGAGAGAATGACAAAGAGTTTGCAAACAAAGATGGTGCTCATCATGGTGCTCCTCGCCATATCGCTGATGCTGATTGTCGGCACAATGCTAGTTAACAATGTAGTCGCTTTCTATAATGATGACTTCTTGAGGCAGCTTGACACGTTTTTCAATGATGATACCATTGAGATGATGGAGGAGCAACCGAACACGCAAGAGGTCTTCTCGAGAATGGAGATCTATTCCTCGCAAATCGGCATCGACAGCTACCGCAATTTCTATATTTTCGACCGCTCGGGAAATTTGCTTCAAGGCACGAATATGGAGCTTGGCGCAGGGCTTGAGCACACGCCGAATTTGATGAAGGCGCTCTCGGGCGAGCTTGGCAGAGAGCTGAATGTCGCCATGAACTATATGGACTATGCAGTGCCGCTAGAAGATCATGTCATCTACGTTAAAGACACAAAGGACGAAGTGCGCTCGCTGACGATGGAAATTGTAATCATCATCGTGGAGACACTGTTCGCCACTTCGCTGATTGCGATTTTGCTGTCATTTATCTTGGCGAAAACCATCACGAACCCGATTGAAAAGCTGACAAAGGGTGCGGACAAAATCTCCAAGGGAGATTTTTCGGCGAAACTGTCCATCTCCTCGCAAGATGAAATCGGCGTTTTGACTGAAACTTTTAACAATATGGCGAATACACTAAAAAACACGCTTGATGATGCAAACAGTGAGCGAAACAAGCTAAATACCATCTTCTTATACCTCGCAGACGGTGTCGCCGTTTTCGAGGGCAGCGGTGTTTTACAATATATAAACAAGGCGGCGCTGTCCATGCTGGGCACTGTATACAGGGAGGGCGAGTCCACCTTTGACAGCCTGTTCCCCGAGGAGATTGTATCCATCACGCAAGATGATATATATGGCTCGAAGGAGAGCTTGACGAGGGATTTCACCGTCGACGGCAGAACCCTCAAGCTATACTTCGCCGCATTCATGCTCCCCTCGCAAGACGAGGAGGACACAGAGGGCATCATTGCCGTAATCCACGATGTCACCGAGGAGCAACGGCTTGAAGGCGCAAGGCGTGAATTCGTTGCGAATGTTTCACATGAGCTTAGAACGCCACTCACAAATATAAAGAGTTACACGGAGACGGTGCTTGACAATGAGGACTTGCCGACGGAAAACAGAAATAATTTCCTCACTGTTGTCTTAAACGAGAGTGACCGCATGACAAGAATTGTTAAAGATTTGCTCACACTGTCACGTCTCGACAGCGATAAGCTTGAACTGCGCCCATCTGTGTTTAACATCTCCGACATGCTAAAAAGGGTCTGCGAGGCGATGAAAATCGAGGCGTATAACAACAGGCATATACTAAATCTCACCTTGGATAATTTGCATGTGCAAACTATCAAGGGCGACGAGGAGAGAATTGAACAAGTTGTGGTGAACATCGTTTCCAACGCGATTAAGTACACCCCTGAGGGTGGAAAAATCGAAATCGGGGCGTATGAGCGCGACAATAAGCTATGTATTTTTGTCAACGACAATGGTATGGGTATTCCAGAGAAAGATGTGCCGAGAATTTTCGATAGATTCTATCGAGTGGACAAGGCGAGGAGCCGTGAAAAAGGCGGTACGGGTCTTGGGCTTGCCATCGCAAAAGAGATGGTTGAGGCGCATGGCGGAAATATTTCGATTGACAGTAAATTCGGGAAATACACAAAGGTGTTAATAACTTTACCGCTAGAGTAAGTTGAATTTTTAGAGGAGGAGGGGAGTATATGAAATTTTTTATTGATGCTGTGCGTAGCTTGCTTTTGGTCGTGCTTATCATCGCTCTTATGCTCACCGCTTTCCAGATTTATGCGTTTGAGACGCTCTACCCCAACGGGATTAGCCTTGTTGCCGTTCAAAATGCAATTGACGATTTGTCGATATCCGCTTTCACGACCTTGTCGAATGAAACGACGACATATAATTTAGAGAGATATCTCTGGCCGTCGTCGCTTGTCGCCCTTACAGATGGGGGCAACAGGGCGATTTACTATGACAGCGATATCAACAAAGGCACCATTGACAGCGCAACAAAATATTTTGCTAAGATATTAAGTGAGGGGCAAAAGGAAGAAGTCGCAGCAGAGGAGTTTTCTGCCGCACTTTTGAGCGAGGGACTTCTTCTCGATCTTGGCAGGGAATTACCTCTCGACACTTTGACGATGCTGACTTCTAGTCAAGAAGGCGAGAGCGTTCTTGCAAGAGAGCTGTTTTTAACGCTGTTTGAGGGTGAAGTTCATCTGTACAATCCAAGCGACATCGGCACTCGCTATGTCTTTGCAGAAGAGGGGCTTACACGCACATTCGACGATTTCATCGAGCTTGTCAGCGAGGCATATGACGCCAAGACTGTTGACATCGGCATTGTCGATGTGGAGGAGCTCTTAAATCCCGCAGTGCTTGCGACGAGCTCTGCGCCATATCCTGTGATAATCTCTTACAATCCGCTATACACGGATGAGAGCACCGTCGCGACATATGTGCTTGAGGGGGCGCTCGCTCCGTTTAATTATAATATCTCTTCGCCAAGGCGTGACGAGGGCGAGGACGGTAGTATTGTTTTCGTCGAGAATTACAGCTCCATCACTCTATATCCAAGTGGTACGCTCGAATTTCGTGCATCTGATACGACAAGGGGCTTGCCGCTCTCGACATATGTCAATCCGCAGAGTGGCACATATACGACGCTCGACTTAATCGCAGGTGCATATACGTTTTTGGACAGCCTTCTTCCGCAGACAACCGGTGCGCCTATGGGTACACTTAGGCTGCATAGCGCTGCGTATAACGAAGAGCAGGACAGCGTCGATTTGTACTTCGAATACTGCGTCAATGGAATTTCGGTGGTATCCGACGAGCCACCGGTGCATATAGTGTACACCGAGGGCTATTTTTCCTATGTGAGTATCCTCTTCAAAAGCTATATAAACAGCGGCGAGATTTACTACTCCTCAAACATCGCACCATATCTGTCGTTTGCCGCACACGATGGGCATGGAGGACGCCGTTTTGCAAGCTTTGTATATGCCGATGACGGCAGTGTTACCGACGAAATTATCTATCCGAATTTTATATTTTGGGATAGCATTTCTTAACGTTTTGTTACCAAAAAGAAAATAACAGTAAAGTTTAAGTAAAAATGTTGATTTTTGGCAATTAATATGTTATAATTACAACGATTATCGATTTTAATTAAAGGTGGTGAATAAATGGCTATTGAAATTCTCGGTGAAGTAACGAAAGCTGAGGAAAAAGCGGCGCAATTGAAGCGTGACGCAACGCAGGCAAAAGATCGAGCGAAAGAGGATGCACTGACCAGTGCAAAACGCAAAAAGACCGATGCGATCGAGAAAATCGCGAGCACAAATGAGGAGATACTAAAGCAAACCATCGCTACTGCTGAAAAGGGGCTAGAGGAGAGCAATGTTAAGACGAGTGCTGAGTGTGAAAGAATCAAAGACAGCGCACGGGCGAACATGAAGAAAGCAGTGGACATTATTGTAGCAAAGGTTGTGAGTGCTAATGGCTGAAGTTAAGTTAAAGAAGGTGTTTATAGCGGGCGCGTCAGCTGAAAAGGATGCAATCCTTAAACGCCTTTCGTATTTTGGTGCGATGGAAGTCAAGGATGCTGCATATCTTGCTGATGGCGAAGAGAGCGCTCTAAGCGTTGACAGTGCGGACAGCTATAAGCTAAAGTCCACGCTTGAAGACCTCAGTGATATCATAGCTGCATTGACACCACATGCAACAAAAAAAGGAATGTTGACAATTAAGCCAAGCGTGGACGAGGCCAAGCTTGATGAGAAAATTGCAACGCTTGACAAGACAATGGAAAGCGGAAGTGCAATTCTCAAAATTGTCAAAGAGAGAGCCGCAATTCCAACAGAGAGAGCAAGACTTGAAGGTCTTAAACTGAGCCTTGCGCCATGGTTGACCTCAGACCTTGCACTTTCAAAAACACAGACAGAATGTGTCGATGTGTTGTATGGAGTTGTGCCGCCGGAAGTCGTAGAAGACGCAATGAGAGAGAAGTCACAAGCTGTCGGAATGCATATCGAGCATATGAGCGATGACACAAATGGCAAGTATTTCATGGTGTATATGCTAAAATCTGCGGCAGAGGAATGCAATGAAGTTCTTCGTGAATTTAGCTTTTCAAAAGTGAGCTTGCGCGGGTTTACGGAAACTCCTAAAATGGAGGTTGCGAAAATCGATGCGAAATATGCGGAGCTTGCCAAGGAGGACGAAAGACTTCTCCAAGAGCTAAAAGGGAAAGTTTTGGAGCTACCACAATATGAGGAGGCATATGATGCGGTGAATAACCGAATCATTGCTGAGGAAATCAAAGAGAGACTTGTCACGAGTGAAGCCGCTTTCTATCTCACAGGATTCGTTCCTGAGTCACTTTGCACTAAGCTTGAAGAAGAAGTGCTAAAGTACAATGCGGCGATTGAATTTTCCGACGTCGATATCGAGGCGGACAATCCACCTGTACTGCTACACAATAGTGCGCTTGTACAGCCATATGAAATGATTACAGAGCTGTTTAGCTTGCCAAGTCCGGGCGGATTCGACCCGAACAAGGTTATGGCGCCGTTCTTTTTCGTTTTCTTTGGAATCATGCTCGGCGACATCGCATATGGGCTTATAATGTTTGCCCTTGCGACATTCGTACTTAAGAAATTAAAACCTGAGGGCTTCCTCAAAAAGATGATGGGACTCATCGCACAATGCGGTATCTCCACAGCGCTTTTTGGGCTTGCATTCGGAAGCTTCTTCGGAAATCTACCAACGCAGGTTGCAAATGCATTCTTCGGAGTGGAATTTACAATGCCTGCAATCCTTGACCCAATGCAAGACTCCATACCGTTCCTTCTAATCTGTTGTGCAATCGGTGCGGTTCAAATTCTTGTGGGAATGGGACTTAAAGGATATCTCTTGATTAAAGAGGGCAATGTTAAAGACGCTATCTTTGATATCGGTTTTTGGTATGTGGTTTTTGCGGGTATCGGACTAACAGGAACATTGGCATTTACAGGCGGAAGCACAACACCGGGCTTCATTGTAATGGGTGCCGGTGCTCTAGGTCTCATTTTAACGCAAGGTCGCTCAAAGCCAAATCTCGCAGGAAAAGCGTTCTCAGGCGTGCTAAGCCTATACGGTATTACGTCATATCTATCAGATATACTTTCGTACAGCCGTCTAATGGCGCTTGGAATCGCCTCAGCCGTAATGTCAATGGTATTTAACACATTGGCAACGCTCATGGGCCCTACGGTTTTCGGAATTATCCTGTTTGTATTTATCTTTGCCATCGGACACACAATGAACCTTGCGATTAATGCGCTTGGTGCATATGTCCACTCAAGTCGTTTGCAATATGTTGAGTTTTTCGGCAAATTCTACGAGGGTGGCGGACGTCCATTTGAAGTGTTCGGAGTTAAGGGCAAGTACAACAATATAACAAAATAATTAAAATTTAAATTTTTTGGAGGACAATGTAATGTTTCTAGGTTTATTGGATGTTTTTAGCGGTGTTGGTCTAGCGGTGCTTGGCGCAGGTTTTGCGGTTGCACTAGCTGGCATGGGTTCAGCTCGTGGCGTTGGTATCGCCGGTGAAGCTGCTGCGGGAGTAATCGCAGAGGACCCATCAAAATTCGGTCAAGTTCTACTTCTACAAGCGCTTCCAGCGACACAAGGTATCTACGGAACTCTAATTGCGTTCTACGCACTACTTAGAGTTGGTCTAATCACAGGTGATGTTGTAAACATCAGCGCACAAACAGGTATGGCGTTCTTCATGGCTTGTTTGCCAATGGGTCTTGCTGGCTACTTCTCAGCTGTTTACCAAGGTCGTGTATCAGCTGCTGGTATCGGCATCGTTGCAAAACGCCCAGCGGAAGTTGCAAAAGGAATGATCTTCTCAGCGATGGTTGAGACATATGCTATCCTTGCGCTTCTAATCAGCTTCCTTGCAATCAATGCAATTCCTCTCAACTAGTTTTAGCTACATCTAAAATTAAAAGTTGAAAGGAGGAGAGCATTTGAAAGGCATTGAAAATGTAACAGGTAAAATAATTGCAGACGCAGAGGCATATGCGGCGAATCTTAAGGCACAGTCTGATGCTGAGGTTTCACAAATCATATCAGAGGCTGAAAAAGAGATTGACGATTTCAAGACAAAAGAGAATGCAAAATGCGAAAAGGAGCAAGCGGACATCAAGAGAAGATATGAGTCCACTGCAAGCCTTGAGGCAAGAAAAGCATATCTTGCGGCTAGACGTGAGATGATTTCCGAATCATTCGACACTTCTTTGAAACTGCTTGAAGAGAGCAGGGGGAATGTGGAGAATTATGTTAAGATGCTCGCATTAATCGCAGCTCCTTATCTTGAGGACTCAAGTATAATCATGCTTGACAGCGCTGACTTTGCGGCTTGCGAAAAACCACTTGCGGCACTGCTTGCAGGTGGCGAAATAAAAGCAAAATTTGCAAAAATGCTTGACAAGATTAAAATTGTTGAGGGAAAACTCGGTGGCGGCGGACTTGTCGTTAAAAATGCAGATGTTGAAATGAATTTGACATTTGCGGCGCTGCTACACTCATACAGAGAAGAGCTTGAAAGCGACGTTGCAAAGGCATTGTTTGACTAATCTTTGCAATGGAAAAATCGAAGTGAGAGCTTCGGAAAGGAATGGTTAAGTAATTGAAGCTTCGTGATACTGATTTCCTTACAATATCGAGCCGAATTAAATATCGAGAGGCAAACTTGCTCGACTCTGTGACAGCGGATAAGCTCATTGATGCAAGCGGTGATGACGAAGTCATGAAACTGCTCAGCGACAAGGGCTATGACGGACAGGGCGTCAATTTGGGCGACAAGGGGTTTTTGACAAGCATAATCGAGGGCGACCGCAAAAATGTGGCGGAGCTCGTCGCTTCTGCGTCGATGTTCTCACTGTTTTTATACCCAAATGACTACCAGAACATAAAAGTTGCGCTAAAAAATGAAATTGTTGAAGATAAGCGTGACATCTTCACGGACGGTGGCTCAGTTCCACTTGCGACACTGCAAAAAGCGGTGACAGAGAGGGAATTTGCCCCACTGACAGAGCTTATGGCGAGCGGCATAACCGAGGCTTTGGAAGTGTATTCAAAAACATCAAATCCACAGTATTTTGACATCATCCTCGACAAATATTGTTATATGGACATGTCAAAGGCGGCAAAAGAGCTTGGGATTGCGTTTTTGATTGATTATGTAATACTGCTCATCGATATAGCGAATGTAAAAAGTTTACTAAGACTGCGCAAAATGGGCAAATCACATGAATTTGCGAAAGGAATTTTCTTTGAGGGCGGTTCAGTTCCCGCCGAGAGATATGCGAGTGCATATACTCTTGGGGAAGAGGAAACTGCATCTGCTCTTGGAAATGCGGCTGAGCTCTACACAACGGCGCTTGCGACCATCAATGGCGGCGGCGGAATGAGCGCACTCGAATACAATATGGATAATCTCCTTATGAGCCATGTGAAAAAGGCAAAGAGAATTGCTTTCGGCGCAGAAGTTGTAGCTGGATTTTTACTCGGCAAAGAAACAGAATATAAAGTTATCAGCATTATACTTGCAGGGCGTGCCGCAGGACTTAGCGGCGAGCTTATCAGAGAGAGAGTGAGGGATTTGTATGCGTAAAATCGGCGTAATCGGCGACCGTGAAAGCGTGCTCGGATTCTCAGCACTCGGGCTTGATATTTTCCCTGTGCTTGAGGCATCAGAAGCAACAGAGCTGCTTGAGAGCAAAGAGGCACTTGAATATGCTATTTTGTTCATTACAGAGGAGCTCGCTCTGCCTTGTAAAGAGGCAATTGATTTGCACAGAGCCTCAAAAACACCGGCTGTAATTTTGATACCGAGCAAAAAGGGTAGCCTTGGCATTGGTATTTCAAATGTCGGTAAACGTGTGGAAAAAGCGGTTGGCGCTGACATATTGTTCAAAGAAAATTAATAAGAAAGTAGGTGCGACATTTGGTAGTCGGAAAAATCGTAAAAGTTTCCGGACCGTTGGTTGTCGCTTCGGACATGCGTGAAGCTAATATGTTTGACGTTGTTCGAGTGGGTAAAGACAAACTAATCGGCGAGATTATAGAGATGCGCGGCGACATGGCGTCCGTTCAAGTCTATGAGGAAACAGCGGGACTTGGCCCCGGAGATGAGGTGGTCTCCACCGGTGCTCCCCTTTCTGTTGAACTAGCTCCAGGACTCATTGAGGGTATGTTCGACGGAATTCAGCGTTCACTTACAGCAATTAAGGCGGTTTGTGGCTCAAATATCGAAAAGGGTATTGATGTTACAGCGCTTGACAAAGAGAAGAAATGGCATTTCGTGCCAACAGTTGCAGTCGGCGACGCTGTCGTTGGCGGTGACATCGTGGGAACTGTTCAAGAGACAGGCCCTGTTCTTCATAAAATCATGGTGCCGGTTGGCATGTCAGGTACAGTTAAGGCGATTGCTGAAGGCGACTTCAACATTGTTGAAACAATCTGCACATTGACAGGCGAGAGCGGAGAGCTTGCTTTCCCAATGCTCCAATCAACACCTGTTCGTAAACCAAGAAGCTTTGCTCAAAAGCTCATGCCTGAGCGTCCATTGACATCAGGTCAACGTATCATTGACACCTTGTTCCCAGTTGCTAAAGGTGGTACAGCGGCAGTTCCAGGACCTTTCGGTAGTGGTAAAACTGTCGTACAACACGCCCTTGCTAAATGGTCTGACGTGGACATCGTTGTTTACATCGGTTGCGGTGAGCGTGGAAACGAGATGACAGACGTTCTTCGTGAGTTCCCAGAGCTTATCGACCCACGCACAGGCGAGAGCCTTATGAAACGTACAGTGCTTATCGCGAACACTTCGGATATGCCTGTTGCGGCGCGTGAGGCATCAATTTACACAGGTATCACAATTGCGGAGTACTTCCGTGATATGGGTTACTCAGTAGCTATCATGGCGGACAGTACAAGCCGTTGGGCAGAGGCTCTTCGTGAGATGAGCGGACGCCTTGAGGAGATGCCGGGCGAGGAGGGATATCCTGCATATCTCACCAGCCGTCTTGCACAATTCTACGAGCGTGCTGGCCGTGTTCAGTGCCATGGCTCTGACAATAGAGAGGGTACTCTCACAGCTATCGGTGCCGTTTCCCCTGCGGGTGGTGACATCTCCGAGCCTGTTGCTCAAGCTACACTTCGTATCGTTAAAGTGTTCTGGGGTCTTGACTCAGGACTTGCTTACAAGCGTCACTTCCCAGCGATTAACTGGCTGAACTCATACTCATTGTATGCGGACAGAATGGGTGAGTGGCTCTGCTCTAATATCGATAAAGACTGGTCACTCAAACGCTCTGAGGCAATGCGTCTATTGACACTTGAAGCTGAGCTTGACGAGATCGTTAAACTTGTCGGTGTTGACTCACTTTCAGAGGACGACCGTCTTGTTCTTGAGACAGCTCGCTCACTCCGTGAGGACTATCTACAACAAAATGCGTTCGACGACAATGACGCATATTCAACATATGAGAAACAATTCTGGATGCTTAAGATTGTTCTTGAGTACTACTACCAAGGACAAAAAGCACTCAAAGACGGCGCTAAGATGGAGGAGCTCTTCGCTCTACCTGTAAGAGAAAAAATTGCCCGCCTAAAAGAAATTCCATATGAGAAGATGAAAGAAGTCTTTGAGACAGTTGAGTCTGACATGCTAGCGCAAATGAAAGAAATCAGCGAAAGGGGGAATAAGTAATGCCAAGAGAGTATAGAACCATACAAGAAGTTGCGGGTCCCCTTATGTTGATTGAGCAAGTTGAGGGCGTTACATATAATGAGCTTGGCGAAATCGAGCTTGCAAGTGGCGAAATCCGCCGTTGTAAAGTCCTTGAAGTAAACGGCTCAAAAGCACTTGTTCAACTTTTCGACTCCGCAGCCGGTCTTAACCTATCATCATCAAAGGTGCGTTTCCTCGGAAGAAGCCTTGAGCTCCCAGTGTCACAAGACATGCTAGGACGCGTATTCTCAGGAATGGGAACACCAATTGATGACGGCCCTGCTATCATCGCCGACAAGCGTATTGATATCAGCGGTGTGCCGCTCAACCCTGCGGCTCGTGACTATCCAAATCAGTTCATTCAAACAGGTGTATCCGCAATTGACGGACTTAACACACTTGTAAGAGGACAAAAACTCCCGATTTTCTCGGGTTCAGGTCTTCCACATGCGGAGCTTGCGGCGCAAATCGCTCGTCAAGCGAAAGTGCTCGGTGGTGAAGCTAACTTCGCCGTTGTGTTCGCCGCTGTCGGTATCACATTTGAAGAGGCTGACTTCTTCATCTCCGACTTTAAGAAGACAGGTGCGATTGACAGAACTGTACTTTTCATCAACCTTGCTAATGACCCTGCTATCGAGCGTATTTCTACACCGCGTATGGCGCTCACAGCGGCTGAGTATCTTGCTTTTGAGAAAGATATGCACGTTCTTGTAATCATCACTGATATCACAAACTACGCAGAGGCACTCCGTGAGGTTTCTGCCGCTCGTAAAGAAGTTCCCGGTCGTCGTGGATACCCTGGTTATCTCTACACTGACCTTGCGACAATGTATGAGAGAGCTGGACGTGTTGAGGGTAAAGAGGGAAGTATCACGATGATTCCAATCCTCTCAATGCCTGAGGACGACAAAACTCACCCAATCCCCGACCTTACAGGTTATATCACAGAGGGACAAATCATCCTTTCTCGTGACCTGTACCGCAAGGGATTTGCACCTCCAATCGACGTTCTACCATCGCTGTCCCGTCTAAAAGATAAGGGTATCGGTGAGGGCAAGACTCGTGAGGACCACGCAAACACCATGAACCAACTTTTCGCTGCATATGCGAGAGGTAAAGAGGCTAAAGAGCTCATGACCATCCTCGGTGAGGCGGCTCTTACTGATATCGATAAGCTTTATGCGAAGTTCTCGGACGAATTTGAGAAGGTATATGTATCACAAGGATACACAAGTAACCGTACGATTGAAGAGACACTCACAATCGGCTGGGAGCTCCTCTCAATTCTACCGAAATCCGAGCTGAAGAGAATTAAAACCGACCTTATCGAGAAGTATTATCCGAATAAATAATTTATGATAATTTATCGATAATAGACTTTTAGAAAAGGAGGTTTTGGCTTGGCTAAATTAAATGTAAATCCCACCAGAATGGAGCTTACGCGTCTTAAAAAGAGACTTAAGACAGCCACAAGAGGTCATAAACTCCTAAAGGATAAGCGAGATGAGCTCATGAAACGCTTCCTCGAGCTTGTCCGTGCAAATATGGATCTTCGCAAAAGCGTTGAGAAAAAGCTCATGATGGTGCACGGCAGTTTCGTGCTAGCTAGTGCCGTGATGAGTGAGCCCTCGCTTGAAGAAGCTCTTATGACCCCAAGGCAGTCCGTTTCTGTGGACGTTGAGACAAAAAATATCATGAGCGTTAATGTGCCTGTGTTCGATTTCAAAACAACGGGCGACGCAAGCGATATCTATCCATATGGTTTTGCATTCACTTCTGGCGAGCTCGACAGCGCTGTGTTCACACTCGGGGAGGTTCTCCCTGAACTGCTTGAACTTGCGCAAATGGAGAAATCCGCCGAGCTGATGTCTGACGAAATCGAAAAGACAAGACGCCGTGTTAATGCGCTTGAATATGTCATGATTCCACAACTTCAAGAGACAATTCGTTATATCACGATGAAACTCGAGGAGAATGAGAGAGGAAACTTAACTCGACTCATGAAGGTAAAATCAATGATGTTAGAACAAGCAAGACAACAGAATGCACAATAGTATATTATAATTAAAAGGAGGGGCGAGAGCCCCTCCTTTGTTGTGCAAAAAATTGTGTGGGGAGTTTGTGCGGTGGGGTTGTGTTTTTATTTAGGGGAACGTCACTGCGGTGGGGGGTATGTCACTGCGGTGGGAGGGGTTTTTGTTTAGGGGTACGG
>CAYJIE010000017.1:0-33710 GCA_964370145.1 uncultured Oscillospiraceae bacterium | reverse complement strand
ATAGGCGTATATTAAATTGTTAAAACTTCACTCCGTTTTGAATTAACGCTTCACGAACTATTTTCACTTCATTGAGTGTTGCCTCTTGCATTACTACTTCTTTTGGCAAATGACATGGCAAAATCTCTTCTAAAATTCCGTGGTTGCGAACAACTCGTCCCTCAATGCAATTATGCCCATATCCACAGGTATAGCATTGATTATACTGATTAACTTGCATTTTTCCAATGATTTTAATCTTGTTGGCGGTAAACATTTTTTCAATATATTTAGCAACCGGATCATCATTTTCTCTACTCTCACAAGTAGTTACAATTACACCAAGCTTGTCTCTAAGTGAATATGTGCCTCTATGTCTAAATGCGAATGTTCTCTCAAGACAGGCATGAGAAAGTGCATTTACCATGCTAAAGTAGTTTGGTGCTCCAAAAATAATAATATCCGCCTGTTTCATCTTATCGCTTATCTCGTTAAAATCATCTATCACTTTACATTCATTATCTCCCGCACAGGCGGCGCAACCAATACAGCCGCTGATTCTCTTTCCTGCAAGTGAAATTATTTCATAGTCTTCCTTACAGCCCTTTAATATATTATCAATTGCATGGTTTGTCATTCTTCCCTTTCTCCCACTGCCGCTAATAGCTAAAATCTTCATCTAAATTCTCCATTTCTATAAATTTTTGGTGTTGTGCAAAATTGTAATTAAAGCATATTCTTTACTAATTTCAATTTTACATCTCCTATGGAACATGTGATTTTCTCATATAATAAATTATATTTCAGTGTAGCTTATATAGCAAGGCACAACATTTTAATTGTATGTAAATTTTGCTGTCTATCATACTTTTTGTTTGTTGCTCTAGTGCCTTATAGCAAACAATCGACCACACAAATTAGATTTTTTCTAACTTAACATGGTCGATTGTTATTGTTATTACTTGTCTCTAAAGCAATTCATTTGCTAATTTTTTTCACTTAACATGTTTTGTTTAATGTTCTGTGACAATTGAAATTCACCCACTAAGTGCTTTAATGTCAGTGCTTGGCTTGAAAGTTGCTCACTTGCAGCCGCACTCTCTTCAGATGTAGCTGAGTTTCCTTGTACTACAATAGAAATTTGTTCCATGCCCACGTTGACATGTTGCATAGCTTGTGCTTGCTCTTTTGATGCGTTGGCGATATTGTCTACAATTGACGCAAGCTCTGAAGTATTATCTAAAACAGAATATATTGCAGCTGAGGTCTGTTTTGCAATTCTATTACCATCTTCAACTGCTGAAACAGCGTCAGCGATAAGGCTTGCCGTGTCTTTAGCTGATTGAGCAGATTTATTCGCAAGATTTCGTACTTCATCTGCAACAACCGCAAATCCCTTACCCGCAGTTCCCGCTCTTGCAGCTTCTACCGCCGCATTTAGCGACAATATATTAGTTTGGAATGCAATGTCATCAATTGCCTTGATGATTTTGCTAATCTCTTGGGATTTTTCATCAATTCTGGTCATTGACTCCATCATATCACTCATTTTTTGATTGCTTTCATTTAGCGCCTCTTGAGCTTTCATATTTGCATTTTTAGCGTTTTGCGCTTCATCTGATGTGTTCATTATTTTCTTGGAAATCTCACCAAGTGACTCTGCAAGTTCTTGCACTGAAGACGCTTGTTCCGTTGAGCCCTGTGCCAATGACTGAGAGCCCATTGCCACCATTTCAGCACCTGTTGTAACTTCTTTCGCCGCAGTATCAATCTGCAACAATGTGCCTGACATTTTTTCAATCAAATCATACATGGAGTCGGCCAGCGGCTTAAATGCTCCAACATATGCATCTTCTACATTACTTTGTAAGTCGAAATTACCGTTTGCCATATCTGCAAATCCATCACAGAGATCCGGAATAATTATATTTAGTGTCCCAACAATACTCTTTGTCGCCGCTAGCAACTGCCCCGTTTCGTCTTTAGAATTGAAATTTGGAAGTGGAGAATCCAAATCACCTTTCGCCAGTAAATCAAGTCTTTTACTGCACAAAATAATTGGTTTTGAAATCTTGTTCGCCATTATTATAATTACAGCAACTGATATGAGTATAATCAACGCTACCAAAGCTACGCTAACTCCCAATGAGGCATATAATGTACCCATGAATTCCGCTGAAACCGCATTGACATAAATCCCCCAACCATTTGTATTTGGAATTGGAGTATATGCTGAAATTTGGTCAAATCCAGCATAAGTATATTCTGCAATGCCGCTCTTCCCTGCAACTAGATCTTTCTCCATTACCGCTAATGCTTCTAGCTCTGGGTCTGAAAGTGCCGCCTCTTGTGCATTGAATTGCTCTAACACTATATCAACATCTTTATATGCAATTGTGACTCCGGAACTACTAATAACCGTAGCATCTCCGTTTTCTCCAATTTGCATTGTCGAAACCATCTCCGACAAAATCATTGGGTCAACTCCCATTGAAATGATACCTGTCAGTTCCCCATTTTCTAAAATAGGCGCCATAACAAACATCAACATAGCTCCATCTGATGCACGCACAGATGGGTCTGTAATATTTGGTTGTAGTGTGCTTTTGATAATGTTGTAATTCCCCTCTGCCATTGCCACGCCATTATCTAAATTTGTGCCTTGCGCATCAAATATATTAAGTGATGAAAGCCCGTGTAGCTCCATTAATTCTTTACTTCTCGCTACGATTTCCAAACGTGTTTCTTCATATGTAGGATCTAGTCTTGACGGCAGTTGTTGCGATAAGATCGCATCATGAGATATGTTGACTGCCAAGGTTTCATATCCCGCCATAGTTGCCGACACTTGCTGCGCTGCAATCTCAACTGTTTCAGACAGTGTCTTCTCCAATGTATCCACCGTGCTGTTATAGCTGCTTACTGCCAAAACACCGCCTGTTATAAGCACGGCTAAAATCACAAGGCTCAACATTGACACCATTATTTTCATCTTAATTGTTTTCATGGTTTACTCCCTTTTACTTTTATTATATATTTTTATTTTTTATATGTACTGAGATTTTAACCAAGATCTACTACAAGCAAGTTTGCACAATAAAATTACACCCGAGTTTAATTTTATCACTTTTATTGATTCTAGTCAATCGTTTTTTCGATAAAAATTGATATTTGACTTAACTTTTTTGGAGTTGTCTTGTTTTTAGTACAAAATCTATATCAAATTAGTAAAAAAGTAGCATAAATAGACGGTGCTATAAATACAAAGATGAAAAGTCCCGATTAAAACACATTATCATCTTTGAAAAAAAAGGCTGTTATATTAAACAGCCTTTTAGATAGTTTACAATCAATCGGTATCCTCAAGTGCTCTCCCCGGATTATTGTTTTCATAATGAGCGCTTGGCTCATATTTCTCAATGCTTCCCTTACATTTGCTTTTCGCCGCATACATTGCTTTATCTGCGTAGTTTAAGCAAATACGCAATGACTGTTCTTGTTGAGGATAGAGCGAATATCCCATAGAGGCGCTGACTTTGTGTTTCACACCGGTAGGAGTAATAATATAACTTTTTGAAAATTGCTCTTTAATTTTCTCTATCTCCTCTTCTAATTGCTGATATTCTTGCACGCCATATAGCACCATAGCAAGTTCGTCACCGCTTAAGCGAGTACATAGCTTCTGATCATGTTCACAGTATCTCAGAACATTAGCTGCCGCAAAAATAAATTTATCTCCGGTATCATGACCCCAAGTGTCGTTGACATACTTAAGATTATCTAAGTCAAACATAATGACTGCCGCTTTTTTAATCTCTTCAGGACTATTTGACAAAGCTTCTAGTCGCTCAAAAAATGCACGTTTCCCATAAAGCCCAGTAAGATAGTCTAAATCCCTCTCCTTTTTAATTATATTCTTTTCAACTGTTTCTTCTGTTGCGTCCATGATGAGTCCCCAATCACTTTCTCCATCTTGATAACGCACGATTTTCAAAAAGCGCTCTCCATTTTCTGTTGAATGGACATATAAATTTTGCTCACTTGAGCAGGGATGGGACATTATCTCTTCAATAAAGCCCAAAAAAACAACTGGAGATTTGAAGTCTTCCTTAAAGCTATCTTTGTTTATTTGTAAAATTTCCTCCAATTTACCAGTGGCGATGACAGCATTTGATTTACACTCGTACATAGCGATAGGAATATTGATATATTCAAAGATTGTAGAAAACCTTTGAGATGACTCTACAACACGCTTTACCATGAAATTGACATTGTCGCTAAGCACTTCGAATTCAGGCAACCCCGATACCGCCATTTTATAATTTAAGTCACCGCTGGCAATTAGTTCCATGCCTTTTTCAAGTTCTGAAAGCCCACGAAGGATAACTCGGTCTATTATAAAGTATAATACTACAATAATCAAAGTGGCAACGCCTAGAGAAATTGCAACGAGAAATGAAATGCCCACCAGTGCAGAGCCATATACTGACATATAGCTTTCAAAATAACCAATATAGCTATCTCCCTCTTGCTTTAAGAGTAGCACATGGCCGGACTTTCCATCAATGGTGCCACTCTGTGTTGTTCCGACATCCTCAGTCTCCAAATAAGAAAAACCTAAATCATTCGACTTAGCACCAGTGATTGCTTCATTAGTGCTGACAATAATCTCGCCACTCATGGAATCCACCGCAAAAAATGCGGAATTAGATGAATGAGTAAGTCTTGAGAAAATATAAGAGAGTTCCGTCTCCTCCATCGCCTCTAGGAGACGCAGAGGCTCAATTCCAATTTGGACAATATGTTGTCTATCTTCGCTCCAAACAGCCACATACTGCATCTCTTTTTCCTCAGCAGTATTCGGTGTGACATCTTGAGCAAGCTCTAGTTCATAGTCATCAAGTAAAGGTGCAAAGAAACGCATCTGCTCACCTGAATCGAAGGTAAATCCATAGTACTCAGGAATATTTCCGCTATATATTTCCCCTTCATGTGTGAAGAGATGGATTTCATCAATTTGTAGCAGTGATATAATATGCTCTAATTGTTCAATATCATAGATTATGTCCTGATTATACTGTATCATATATGCAGCAGCTTTTGCTCGGATTAAAAAATCAGACTTTAGCTCATTTTGTAAATCTTTAACCGCCTCATCATTTTCAGCTAATATCTCTTCAATTTGTTCAATTTGCTCAATAGCTTCAGCCTTAAAGGTGAGATAGGCATTATGAAGCATGGCATATGCGCCTGAAGTGAGAAGTAAGCCTGTAATCACAAAGACAACAACCACAAGTCTTATCAAAATATACTTTTTCATATTAACTTCTCACCTCGCTTTCTATTTAATTACGAGCATATACACCAATTATATCAGTAAAATATTAATGTTTCAAGTAATTTGTGAATCTTTAATAAACAATTTGTATAAATTAATGTAGCGACGCATGTAAAAGCCCTCACTAATAACACAATTATGCGATGCAGTTAACCTTCATTCCATATTAGTATACATTACAAAAAAACGGCGTTCACCTTAAAGTGAATGCCGTTTTTTATAAACCAATTAAGTTTTATGTTCTGTGATGCATTTTACCAAGCATAAAACAATACTTGTGCCGTATTATGCACCTGTCTTAGCTTTTCTTGCATCCATAAGCTTTTTAATCGCTGGGCTTAATAACACGATAACACAGAAAATCATGATTACCAATGTTATTGGACGTTGCAAAATGTCAAATGATGCCGCAAGCAATGTATCTCCGTCTGCAATTGTGAAAGCACGTCTTAGATTACTCTCACAGATTACACCAAGAACAAGTCCTAGAATAAGTGCAGAACTGTTGAACTTACACATTGAGAACAAGAATCCGATTAGTCCAGCAAAAGCCATTAGAGTAACATCAATCGCTGTATTCTTAGTTGAATACGCGCCGATTGTTGCCATCATGATGATTGTTGGCCCAAGAATCGAATATGGAATTGCAAGGACTTTTACGAAAATCTTTGCAATGATAATTGCCGCAAATACCATTATGATATTGGATACGAACATCGACATGAAAGTCGCCGCAAGGTACTCAGGTTGGTCAATGAGAAGTAGTGGTCCCATTGTTACGCCTTTTAGCACTAGCGCTGACATCATGATTGCCGCTGCATTTCCGCCTGGGATACCAAGTGAAAGTAGTGGAACCATTGAACCACCAGTTGCCGCATTGTTTCCTGTCTCTGGAGCCGCGATACCATCGATGATACCTGTACCGAATTTCTCAGGATATTTACTGAGCTTTAGCTCCATTGAATAACAGAAGAATGATGCAATCGTTGCACCCGCACCAGGTAGAATTCCGATCAATGTTCCAACAACTGAGCTTCTTGCAATTGTCTTTCTAACACCCCAAAGCTCTTTAAGCGTTGGCATCTCTGCCTTCGACTGTGTCGCTGTATCATCTCCTGAAACAGATTTTAATTTAGCAGGTTTATTGGTTTGCTTTAGAACTTCAGTAACCGCAAAGAAACCAATCATTACAGGAATCATCTCAATGCCTGATACAAGTGCACGAGAACCAAATGTCAGTCTTGGGACACCTAGCAATGGGTCAAGACCCACGCATGCTAGAAGCAGTCCGATTAGACCTGAAATAATTGTACGCACCATATTATCAGTGTCAAGACTTGTCAAAATTGACAATCCCATGAATGATACTGCAAATAGCTCCGCAGGACCGAAGTTTAGCGCCGCCTGTGTAAGCTGTGGGCTTAGCAATAGCATACACAATGCTGCGAACATACCGCCAAGCGCGGAACAAACAAGCTGAATACCGAGCGCTTTGCCTGCCTTGCCCTGTTGCGCCATTGGATACCCATCATATGTTGTTGGGGCACTGGACGGAACTCCCGGAATCTTAAACAGAATCGCAGTCATACCACCGCCTGTAATTGAAGCACAATAAATCGCCACTAGAAACGCAATCGCACTTACACCGTCCATGCTATATGTAAACGGAATACCAAGTGTTACTGCCATCGTGCCGCTAACTCCAGGAAGAGCACCAAAAAGTGTTCCTAGGAATACAGCCATTATGATTAAGAAAATCATTTGTGGGGCAAAAACGACGTCTATGCCCATCATTAATAAATCCATATATTTCTCTCCCTCCTACATATTGGGAATTAAGCTCTCGATAAACAGAGCAAAATCCCTCAAGAAGGCAATATTACCTCTCGGTAACATTACGCCGAGCAGCACAGCAAATCCTATATACAATATTGCTGTGATTATAACAGATGAAGCAATAAGCCTACCCCATCTTCGCTCACCGAGCAAATAGCCATATGCGATAAGGAAGAGCAAACAGCTAGGCATGAAGCCAAGTGGTTCATATAGTAATGACATGGATACCAGAATAAACATTCCAATGAAAAGCTTACTCTTAAAGAAAACTACGGTGCTTGGTAAAAAGTCCTTAAAGCTCTGAGCCAATTTTCCGTCTTTTCCCTCTTTGAGTTGCCTTACAATGTTCATTACAATGAAAACCATTAGCAACAATGTAATCACTTGCGGCCACTGCTCTGCGCCAAGTTCATTCACCGCAGAGGCAGGCATCGTCGCACCTACATAAAAATATGCGACGACACTTGCAGCAAGCAGAAAAATATTTACCATTAATTCAATAGCCAAAATATATTCTCGCTTTCTTTAACTCAACATTTACTAGAAACTAGCTGATGATTCCAGATAGTTTTAGATACTCTGTAAATGAAGCATATTCTTCTTCCATTAGAGCGATTGTGTCTGCTGAATTTGCAAATCCAGGTCTGTCAAGATAGCTCGCTTGCTCTAGGAACTCTTGGTACTCAGGCATATTCCAGCACTTCTCAATTGCAGCTGCAATTGTGTCGATTGCTGCTTGAGGTGTATCTTTGCGAGCGTAGATTGCTCTCCATGTTCCAACGAATGAATCAATTCCAAGCTCACCTGTGCACTCGATATCAGGATATGATGACATTCTCTCTTCAGAAATTGAAAGAATCGGTGTGATGTCGCCTGATTCAATCAGACCTTTAATCTCATCTGCGCCTGTGATTGAAATGTTAACATGTCCGCCAACTTGTGCCGCTGAAAGCTCTGCACCGCTGTTGTAATTAACGATTTTGATATAGTCTTCAATCTCAGTAATTCCAACACCAAGTGCGCCTGCTAGAGTTTCTTTAAGAGCAACCGCATCAGCACCTGTTGCTGTTTGCATTGCACAAGTGATCTCTTGTGGATTTGCTTTCGCATACTCAATTAGCTCTGAGAAGTTTGTATATTTGCCCTCTTGAGCTTTTGTTGATGAAGCGATGATATTGATTGAGTGAACAAGTTTTGCAACTGGTGTGAATTCTTCCATGTACTCAACTGGTAGAATTTTTTGGATATCTAGCATAATATGTGTTTGTGTGCCGAGCATATATGTATATCCGTCCGCTGGTTGCTTATACACATAGTCAACGCCATTTGCGCCGCCCGCACCTTCAACATTTAAGATCTCAACTGGAACACCAAGCTCTGCTTCAAGTAGTGGTTGAAGTGGTCTTACAGTGCCGTCTGCGCCGCCGCCAACACCCCAAGGTACAACAATTGAAACTTTTCTATCAAATACAAATTCACCTGTTTCACCCGAAGCGTCGTCGCCTCCACTTGTTTCACCTGCGCTGTCTGAACTACAGCTCACCAAAAGTGTCATAGCTAGGATAATGCTTAGTAATACTAAAAATTTTCTCATGTTTTTGACTCCTCCAAATTGTTTTTTGTTTTTGTAACATACATACAGTTATGTTATAACTATATCCACTATAATATATAATTTTAGTTATGTCTAGTCTTAAATTCCTTATGAAACCCATAATTAAAACCTTATATCATAGAATTATAGTATTTTATGCACGCAAATGTGCAAACGCAAGGGTTTTATTCGTCAAATTGCCATGTATCTTTCTGCGACTTCACATATTTATCACAAAACTGACCATTTTTTCTACTTATTTCATAATCTTTTTAACTACGTCAATTATAGTGCCATCTCTGTACTCAACAAATGCTACAACTTTGTCCTCAAATTTTACTTCCTCAGGCACACCGACGATTTCATAGGCGCGATCTCTCAGTTCTTCAATTGTACAAAGTGGTAAATTTGTCTTTTCTAAAGCCTCTTTAATGTCAGTTCTAAGTGGATTGACCGCCACACCATATTCTGTAATTACCACATCGACTGTCTCACCGGGAGTTGTCACTGTGATAACCTTATCTTTAATTGTCGGTATACGTCCACGAAGCAGTGGAGCGACCATAATGCTGCATTTTGAACCGGCAGAAGTGTCCACATGTCCGCCTGGAGCACCTCGTATTATGCCATCAGACCCTGAAACAACATTGACATTGAAGTCGACATCAATTTCAAGCGCACCCAATATAACATAGTCGAGCATGTTCACAAATGCACCTTTATTGAGCGGATTAGCATATTGAGATGTAGAAATCTCAAAATGTTTGGGGTTATCCATAACAGATTCCACCGCTGTCAAGTCAAAATCTTGAGCATCGACAATGCAATTGATATAGCCTTCATTTAGAAGGTCTACAAGTGGCTTTGTAATTCCACCAATTGCAAATGACATTTTTATTTGTGCATCGTCCATATGTTTTTTCAAGAATCTCGTTGCCGCAAGTGATGGCCCGCCACCGCCCGTTTGGAATGAGAACCCATCCTTAAACCAAGGTGTAGACGCAACAACTTGTGCTGAATATTCAGCAATCATGAGTTCTCTTGGATCTTGTGTAAAACGCAGTAGTGCATTCGCGATTTTCTTTGGATCCCCGATTTCATCGACCACAACTACATAGTCAACGTCAACTGATTCAATGCTTGGAGGGAAATTTGGAAATGGCACCAGACAATCTGTTATAACCACTACCTTATCTGCATATTTCGCATCGACAGCAGCATATGACAGCACTCCGCAATTACTTTTTCCGCCCTTGCCTCTTGCATTTCCGTAGCAATCTGAAGAAGGTGCGCCTATGAAAGCAACATCAATATGAACGTCACCGCTCTCAATCGCCCTAACACGTCCTCCATGCGAGCGTATATATGCAATATTTTTTAGTTTTCCTGTTGAAATCGCTTCACCAATTCCCTCACGAACACCGCTCGAAGAAAGCCCTGTGATTGTGCCATCTTCAATGTATTTCACTATTGGATCATGCGCTTTTCCCAGTGAGCTTGCGCAAATACATATATCTTTGATGCCCTTTTTCGCAATTTCTTCAACTACCATGTTTACAATGTAATCACCGTCACGGAAATGATGATGGAATGAAATTGTCATGCCGTCTTTCAGTCCGCATTTGTCAATGGCTTGTGAAATTGAATCTAACATTTTGCTCTCACTCGGGTCAATATATGAGCGTACAGTAGGTGCGGCCTTCTTATAAACATAGTCACGACGATAGAACTTCCCATTATATGCCTCTAGCCCATCTTTGAGTAATTCGTCCGGGATTTCTCTGCCAACTTTATTAATCATTGCGCGCCCTCCTTATAAACTCCAGCTGCTCTAGCAAGTTCAAGTGTATATTCCGCACCCTCAAGCATAGCAATGTCAACCATTTTTCCGTCAAGACTAAACACACCGACACCCTCTTTTGCCTGCTCTTTAATAGCAGACACCATGCGAGCCGCTTTAGTTATCTCGATTTCAGTTGGGGTGAATACGGAGTGGATAGTGCCAATTTGCCTTGGATTTATAACTGATTTTCCATCAAATCCCATGCTCTTTATAAGCTTGGTATCCCTCTCAAGCCCTTCGATATCGTCGATATCTGTATGAACAGTGTCAAAACACATCACCTTTGCGGCACGTGCTGACATAACAAGTTGACTGCGTGCGACAAAAAGCTCACTGCCATCATCTGTCCTTGTTGCTTTCATTGTGCGCATAAAATCAGCAGCACCGATGGAAATTCCCATTACACGAGGTGACGCCGATGCAATTTCATATGAATTGATTACGCCAAGAGGGGTCTCAATCGCACCCATAATTAATGTGTCTCCGACATCTCTGCCAAATTCCTTCTCTGCGTTTTCAATTGCCAGCTCAACTTCCTTGACTTGCTGTGCGCTCTCACACTCTGGAATTCTGATAGTATCACAGCCTGCTGCAACCGCAACTCGCACATCTTCTCTCCAGTGCTCGCTATTTACTCCATTAATTCTCACAACAAGTTCAATTCCTTGATAGTCATTATACTTTAGTGCATTGTAAAGTTGAAATCTTGCACTGTCCTTTTGATTTTCAGACACTGCATCTTCTAAGTCAAAAATAATGCAATCTGGCTTGAAGATATATGGGTCTTTTATAAGGCCGGATCTTTGTGCATTCAAAAAGAGCATTGTGCGGCGCAATCTGTTTTTTCTTGGCTTTTCTAGTTTCCTCATTTGAACACACCTCCCCATGGAATATCCTTTGTTTGTCCAACAGCCCTATAAATTGCGCACTGAACTCTTGAACGAATGGTGAGATCAATTGCTCCACGATCGTCCACAAACAATTTAACATTTGATACCCCAAGTTCATTTATGGTTTCTAAAATCACTTTTCGTATCTGCTCACCATATTGACTGATCACTGTGCTGTTAAGTTCTAGGTCTACACCCTCGTCTGACGGAAATACTTTCACCATCACATCTGATGATTCGAGTGTCCCTGCCATTGCCGGTTGCTTCAGTTCCATACATCCTCCTTATTGCTTTTTTTGCTAATTTTACAAAAATACACTTGAGTTTAAACTATTTTTAGTATAATATATATATTAATCATAGTCAAATACAAAAAATAATATGTGCCTTATAAGTTTTTTATTATAGGAGGAGCCACAAAATGAATATGCGCCACGCAAAATATATCTTGAAAATTCATGAGTGTAAAAGCATTTCAGTCGCTGCAAAAAAAATGTTTATCTCACAGCCTGCTCTAAGTCAGACTGTAAAAAATGTTGAAAAAGAGCTCGGAATCGAGATTTTCGATCGCTCAACAAATCCAATTGAGCTGACTGCGGCAGGTCGAAAATATCTCGAAGTTGCAAAGAGAATACTTGAACTAGAAGAGAATTTTTCATCTGAGCTACATGAAATCAAAGAGGGCGTTTCAGGTAAACTTAGAATTGGTATCTCATCAATTCGCGGCACAAAATTCATGCCAAAAATCCTCCCTATCTTTATTGAAAAGTACCCCTCTGTTGATGTTGAGATATATGAAACCGGCTCTGCTAATACAAATACTATGCTGCTTGATAAAAAAATCGATGTAGCTTTTTCCATTGCAATTAAAGAGCGCTCAAAAAATATAAATTATGAAGTTTTGTACAGAGAGCGAATGATTCTATGTGCTGGTAAAGACACTGACATTGCCAAACGAATAAAACCTTATTCAAAAATTGATATTACCGAGGCGAAAGATGAATCTTTCATCTCGCTTACTGTTGGCCATGGCGTTCGAGCGATGCAAGAATATATCTTTTTGCAAAAGAACATTTCACCTAATATCTGCTTTGAGCTTGACAATGTCAACTTTGCAAAAGCACTTGCAAAAGCTTGCAATGTAGTCACATTGTTCCCAGAGACGCTTCTTGATGAAAATATTGACTTGAGTAGAAATGATGATATTTTCTACTTTATTGAGGGCGAGAGTTTCAAAAGAAATTTCCACCTTTGCTATTATAAAGATGTCTATCATCCAAAGTATTTTTATGACTTCATTGATATTAGCAAAGACATTATCTCAAAAAGTGCTTTTAATGTTTATTAATTACATAGCCATTTTCTAAATTTTAAGAAAATATATCTACCTTGTTAATAAAAAGGGCTGTCGCATGGCGACAGCCCTTTTTATTAACAAGGTGATTCAAATTTATTAATTGCACTGAATTTATCATCTTTTAATTCAAGTGGTTTTGATACGATTGGATAAAACTCCTCAAGTATATTTGTAATTTCTTTATTAGAATCAATTTTGCCCTTTTTCTGTGACAAAATCATCGTCGCTAACATATTTATCATCGAGGTCACGCCTGTGAGGGAATTTGCAAACAACACACTCTTACTCGGGCAAACGAGCAGTATATCGACTAATGGTGCGATTGGCGCTGACGGAGAATCCGTGATGCCAATAACTTTGCAACCTTTAATATGTGCGCATTTTACCATTGCCGCAATCGAATGGGAGTAGTGCGGAAATGTCAGACATATGAAAACATCGTCACTACACACATGCTCCATCTTTGATGGAATTAGCGGCATATGCGATATATTCAGCACTTCAACATCGATATGCATATATGAAAATCTCATCGACATTATATGCGTCATTGCGTCAATTAAACCGGTGGACACGATAAAAACACGTCTCGCTTCCGAAATCACTTTAGCCGCATTGATTATCCGCTCTTTTGAATCTCGATAAGTCTCACTCAACAGAAAAAACTCACTTTGTAATGTGTCTTCAAAAATATCTTCAAGCGCCTTATCAAGGGGAAGCTCATCACTTGGAAGCACAAAATACCCCGACTGTTTAATGTTCTTAATATGCTCTTGAATTGCTTTTCTCATCTCAGAAAAACTGGAGTAGCCCAAGTCTTTTGCAAACTTTACAACAGTTACCGGCGATGTGTTCGTCACCTTTCCAAGGTCTTGCAGCGACATAAACGTGACAAGATCTCCATTTGACAGAATGATATCCGCTATTCTCTTTCTCGGTTTACTCAAGCTTTCATATAAATCTTGAATTTTAACTAGAATATTGCTCTCCATACATGTCACATCATCCTCAAATTTTTTGTATTATTTAATTCAAATTTATCATATTTGTTCACGCTTTGCAAGCACTAAAACAACAAAATTTATATTTTAAAATACAGTTTCCCATTAAACCAGAAGAGTATTATATCATATTGTTTTGTAAAAGTACAGTCTTTTAATAAAAAAAAACAGCATTTTGATAAATTTCAGTTAAATTGATGAAAACAAATGTCTATTTTCATCAATTTTTTTGTAAACTATTAAAAGTGAATTTTTCGATTTGCTTATTGACACAATATGTATTTTATAATATAATTTATGCTAAAGGTTGAACAGTTTATGAACTACGTTTCGATGGGTTTGAATTTTCTGATTAACTTTTTATAGTTTTAAACAGTGATTTATTATCAAATTTATTTTTTGGAGGTGCCGCTTATGAAAAACACTGATAAAGTCTTGGAAGTCAAAGATTTGCGTATCGACTTTATTATGGATAAGAAGCAGGTCAATGTAATTGATGGTTTTGCCATTGATTTGCATAAGGGAGAGACGGTTGGCATCGTTGGTGAATCCGGTTGCGGAAAAAGCGTCAGCGCTTTGGCTACAACAGGGCTACTTCCAAATAATGCGAGGGTAACAAGTGGTGAAATCCTCTATAATGGCGGCGACCTCATGAAATATTCGAGAAAGCAGATGCGAGACATAAGTGGTAATAAGATCGCAATGATTTTTCAAGAGCCCATGACTTCCTTAAACCCACTTTTTAAGGTAGGATATCAAATTGCAGAAATCCTCTTACTACATAGGAAATAACTAAAGCGGATGCATTAAAAGAAGCTGTTAAAATGCTTGAGTTGGTGTCAATTCCTGACCCACAGGGCGTGTCTAACCGATATCCCTTCGAGCTATCTGGAGGTATGCGGCAACGTGTCATGATTGCAATGGCGATGGCGTGCAATCCTGAAATTCTCATTGCTGATGAGCCTACAACAGCACTTGATGTAACCATTCAAGCGCAAATTCTCGATTTGATGCGAGATTTGAAGACTAAATTCAACTCCTCAATTATCTTCATCACGCATGACCTTGGCGTCGTCGCTGAAATGTGTGACACCGTTATCGTTATGTATGCAGGGCGTATTGTTGAAAAAGCGCCTGTTAAAAGCATTTTCAAGCATCCACAGCATCCTTACACAGTAGGACTTTTAAGATCACTTCCACGGCTTGATGAAAAACAGGAAAGACTGGACGTCATCGATGGCTCCGTGCCTGTTCCACAAGAATTCTCAAGTGGATGTCGGATGTCAAACCGATGTGCATATGCCACAAAGGAATGCGAGCAGGTTCCAAAACTATCTGAAGTTGCAGAGGGACATTATGTTGCCTGTTGGAATTTACATTTTATGCAATAACACTATTTTTATAGATTGGAGGATACTATGGAAGAGATTTTAAGAGTTGAGAATTTACGCAAGTACTTTCCTATAAAAAAAGGAATGCTTAATAAAATCGTTGGTCAAGTCAAGGCTGTTGACGGGGTTTCTTTTAGTCTTTACAAGGGCGAATGTCTTGGTATAGTCGGTGAAAGCGGCTCAGGCAAATCCACACTTGGCCGCACCATCTTAAGACTACTTGAGCCAACTGACGGCGCAGTGCATTATAAGGGCACAAATATGCAAGTTTACCGCGGAAGCGGTCTGCGGCAGTGCAGAAGACAAATGCAAATGGTTTTTCAAGATCCATATGCGTCACTAAATCCAAGAATGGAAGTTGGAAAATGCATCGCTGAGCCAATGACTGAGCACAGTCTATGTTCAAGAGATGAGAGTTTTGACAAAGCGGCAGAGCTTCTCAAAAAGGTGGGACTTACTGAAAGACATTTCCACAGATATCCTTTTGAATTTTCAGGTGGACAACGTCAGCGTGTTGGTATTGCCAGAGCATTGTCACTGAGTCCCGAAATCATCGTAGCAGATGAGCCTGTATCAGCGCTTGACGTATCAGTTCAAGCTCAAATACTAAATCTTTTTATGGATTTGCAAAAGGAACTTGAGCTGACATATATCTTCATTGCACATGATTTGTCTGTTGTAAAACATATCAGTACGAGAATTGCTGTTATGTATCTTGGTGTGATTGTCGAAATTGCTGACACAGATACAATTTTTGAAGACGCAAGACATCCATACACCTTGGGTTTAATCTCCGCAATTCCCGTGCCTGACCCTGAGAGAGTGGTTATAAGGATCAAATTCCAAGGTGACATTCCAAGTCCCTCTAATCCTCCAAGTGGATGTCGGCTAAGCACACGATGTCCCGAATGCGTGGATATATGTCGGACAACAGCGCCCGAGCTCGTTGATATAGGCGGCGGTCACTTTGTGAGATGTCATCTTCATGGTAAGGAGGGTGCAAATGCTTAAATATCTATCTAAACGTCTTATTCGTGGATTTATCACATTTTTCATTTCGGTAACTCTTGTATTTTGGATTTTAAGATTGATGCCCGGTGACCCTGCGACACTCTTAATTGACCCAACGATGACACTTGAAGAGCTTAACCGAATCAAGGCCGATTTTGGGCTTGATGAGCCGGAAATAGTGCAATATTTCAAATATATAACACAGTTGTTCACACAAGGTAATGTCGGCAATTCATTTACATATAAGATGCCTGTTACGGATCTTTTGATGACTCGTTTACCTTGGACTTTGCTTTTAATGTGCCTTACACAGCTGTGCACCATGCTAATTGGTATTCCGCTTGGCATACTCTCTGCGTATAAGCGTGGAAGTCTCACTGACCAAGTTATAAATTCTCTATGTACATTTGGAATATCCGTATTTGTCCCATGGCTTGGCATTACGCTGCTCTATTTCTTTGGATTTAAGATTCCTCTGTTCCCAATTGGTGGTGCATATACTCCAGGCGTATCCGATGCGGATAAATTCATGGATATCCTGCATCACTTAGCACTTCCTGTAATTACCCTAACCATCGTTAATCTTGCGAACTATGTAATGTATATGCGCGCTAGCATGGTCGATGTACTGAGCGAAGATTACATTAGAACTGCTCGCTCTAAGGGTATGACTGAGACTAGAGTTGTCTTAAAGCATGGTATGCGTAATGCGCTAATCCCAACAATCACCATGTCGGGCATGATGCTAGCAACCATGGTCGGTGGCGCAGTTTTGACTGAGACAGTATATTCGTTCCCAGGAGTTGGACGAATGATTTATGATGCTGTCAGCCAACAGGACTACCCTGTTTTACAAGGCGCTTTCATTGTGCTCGCACTGACAGTAATTATTATGAACATATTAATTGACTTAGTTTATATGTTCTTAGACCCACGAATTAAGCTAGGATAGGAGGAAGAAGATGCAAAAGAGTAAATTCAAGAAATTCTTAAAACTGTTTTTCTCACATAGGCTAGGCGTCATTGGATTTATCGGTGTTACCTTCGTAATCTGTGTTGCTGTTTTCGCACCATTAATCGTTGAAGAAGCGGCAGGATATGGCGATTTAGCAGATGTTCTACTTCCACCGTCAGCAGAGCACCCATTTGGCACGGACTCAATGGGACTCGATATATTCTCGCAGGTGGTTTGGGGAACAAGAACATCTTTACAGGTTGGATTTATGGTCGTGTTCTATGCAACACTTCTCGGCGTACCAATTGGCTTATGCTCCGGATACTTTAGGGGCATGGTTGACATGGTGGGCATGGGAATCACCGACCTATTTCTGACAATGCCCGCCCTCCCTCTTATGATTATTATGGCTGCAATCCTTGGCCCTGATATTAAAAACATCGCGCTTGTAATCGGCTTACTCGGTTGGCCAAAGCTTGCAAGGGTGACGAGAGCTTCTACACTTGAAATATCTTCAATGCAATATATCGAAGCGGCAAAATGTCTTGGAATTCGAGGGAAGAGCATTCTTGCAAAACATGTACTTACAAATGCAAGTGCACCGATTTTTGTCAATATGACAATCATCATGGCAACTTCCATTTTGTCGGAGTCAGGGCTTAGCTTTCTTGGGCTTGGTGACCCGAATGTATGGAGCTGGGGCAAGGTAATCCAAAGAGCGCATCAAAGCGGTGCTTTCATCAGTGCGTGGTGGTGTTCTCTTTTCCCAAGCTTTGCAATTATCCTTTTTGTAATTTCATTCAACTTCCTTGGAATGGGTATTAGAGAAGCTCTAAATCCAACGCTTAGAAAAGTGTAATACAAAATAATGGGAGGTGTTAGTTTGATTAGTATTGGCGAATTAAAAATCAGAAATGATTTCATTTGCAGTGAACTTGAAGCAAATGGGCTTGACGGTTTACTGCTGACGGAATATGCGAATATTGTATATATTTCTTCGTTTTTTCACATTACAACAGAGCGACCCATTGCTCTTTATTTGAATAAGGGTGGGGAGACAATACTATTTGTGCCGAATTTAGAGCTTGAAGAGGCACGAACTGTAAATACTGTTGACGATGTAATTGACTATTTTGAGTTTCCCGGCACAACTGAAGTGTATTCATTTATGTTTAGTCACATCAAAGAAAAATATCCGAGTTGCAAAAACATCGGTGTAGATGGCGATAGCCGCTCACTGTTTGCAAAACTTGAGCTAGCTTTCAATCAAGTTAAACCATGCAAGACAGTCAACACAATGCGACTTATTAAAACCGATGAAGAAGTGGAACTGCTTAAAAAAGCCGCCCATTACAATGACTATATTGTACAGATGGGGCTTGAACTTGTCCACGATGGAATAAGCGAGCTTGAATTGCTGCTTGCAATGCAAAATAAAACTATTCAAAAAATGATTGCTGAACTCCCACGAGTAGTATTTGTCGGCGGTGGCGTTGCCACAGGGCTGATTCCCAGCGGCATTCGTTCCGCTCTCCCACATGCCTTGCCCAGCGCTAAAAAGGTTGCCCTTGGTGAATCAATGATGTTTAGCTGTGGTGCGAGCGTTGAGGGCTATGTCACTGAATGTGAGCGCACTTGTTTTATCGGCGAGCCCAGCCAGCGTCATATCGATGCGTTTAATGTGATGGTGAAAGCACAGGAATTTGCCACTTCGCTTATGGTCGAAGGTGCGATCTGTTCGGAAATTGATAAAAAAGTGCTTGATTACATACGCAGTATGGGCTATGGCGAGTATATTCGTCATCGAACCGGTCATGGCAAAGGGCTGTTAAAGCATGAAGCACCTTGGGTGGAAGTTGGCGACCATACGGTGCTTAAATCAGGAATGGTGCTATCAAGCGAGCCTGCAATTTATATTGAGGGCTTCGCAGGATTTAGACATTCCGACACAATCGTAGTTCAAAAGGGCGCTCCTCTTGTTCTGACAAAGTTTGCGAGAGACCTTGAGAGCCTCACAGTCTGTGTATAAAAGAGAGGTGATTATATGGCTGATATTTTAATCAAAGGCGGATTTGTCATTGATGGAACAGGTCGTGATGGCTATTTATCTGATATTGCAATTTCAAACGGTAAAATCACGGCAATCGGCGAAAATTTAGATGAAAACGCAACCACCATCATTGATGCTAACGGCAAGACAGTCTGTCCGGGGTTCATTGACCCACATGTTCATGAAGAACTGCCGATTTTAGGTAAAGATGACTTTGAGAGCTATTTGCGACAGGGTGTGACGACTACTGTCAACGGAAATTGTGGTCACTCTGTAACACCTGGGAACAGCGACGATGTATATGAGTATATGTTCCAGAACGGCTTGCTGTCAGGACTTGCAAGGGAAAAATACCGCAGTGAAAACCCTGTATGGGAAGGCTTATCAGGATTTGCGAAAGTTGCACAAAATAACAATCCTTCAATCAATATGGCGCTACTGCTCGGCCATGGTACAATCAGATGGTATGCGATGGGAGGCTCGAAAGATAGAGCTCCAACAACAGAAGAGATATCAAAAATGAAGCAGTATATCCGTGAGGGCATGGAGCAAGGAGCTGTTGGACTTTCCACAGGGCTTGATTATATTCCGGGTATATACAGCAAGACAGACGAGCTAATTGAGCTTGCAAAGGTGGTGGCAGAATATTCAGGGGTATATGCCTCACATCTAAGAGCAAAAAGCGGCTGCATTGAGTCCGTATCCGAAGCAATTGAGATTGGAAAGGCGTCCGGTGCTAGAGTTCAAGTTTCTCATTTAACGCCAAACTGCAAAGAGGGCTTTGAACTAATCGACGCGGCATATAAAGACGGCATGGAGATTTGCGTGGATACAATTCCAAAATCCTCAGGACATCTGAAAAGAAAAGATAGATTAATTCAATTTATCATGTCGGCGTCAGATAGCTTATTTGGTAAAACGCTTGACGATTTTGCACAGGCACTGAAAACTCCCGAAGGACGAGCGGACATTGCAAAGAGCACTAGATTTAAGGATGTAATCTCTGTTGTTAATACGGGCGATGAGAGCATTGAGGGAAAGATGCTTATAGAGATTGCCAAAGAGAGAAACTCCACTATCGATGATGTTCTGTGTGATCTTCTTCTGCATGGCAGAGATGAACTCACTTTTTGGCAAGGCGGCATAAATCGTGCTGATTTTATGGGCGTGAGATACTCCGACGCTATTGCCAATATGGATGTCGTCTCCCCTGGCTCAGATAGGATTTTCGGCGAAGTGTTTGACCGTGCATCATGGTATGAGCTTTTTAGAAAAGGCGCATTTCCCATATATTATGATTGCATGAGACAGGCGGGGATTAAAACCGAGGAGCTCGTTCGCAGAATGACCTCACTTGTGGCAAGACAATTTCGATTTAATGACAGAGGTGTCTTAAAAAACGGCTACGCAGCTGACATCGTCATAATTGATTTTGAGAAATTTAGCTACCCGAAAAACGATGAAATCGATTACACAGATGCGAATGTGATGGCAAGTGGCGTTGACACTGTTATTGTTAACGGTGTTGTCACTTTGCAAGATGGCACTGTAACAGGAAACCGAGGAGGAAAACTCATTTCCTCACATGAAAAGACAATCATATGATTGCTATGTCTTATTAATTTAGGACTGCAATATACAACAAAAAAAGGAGAGAGAGAAAATGAGAAAATTATTAGCTATTCTACTAACAATGGTAATGATGCTATCTGTGTTCGCCGGATGTAGTTCAAGTGGCGACGACACACCAGACAGCACAAGCGGCGATGGCGCTGTAACCGATGACGGCATCGACAGTGGCGATGTTCAAGAAATCAGCAAATTCGGTGGTTCTATGTCAATTGGTGTCCTTGCGGACCCTGATTCACTTAACCCATCTGTATCAACAGACCGTGTTGGTGCATTTCTTGCTGAGCAACAATATCCAACTTTGATGAGAATGGATGAAAATGCTCAAAAAATCCCCTATATCGCTGAGTCGATTGAGACATCTGAAGATGGACTAACTGTAACAATTAAGCTGATTGAGGGATTAAAGTGGACTGATGGAACTCCGCTTACATCAAAAGATGTTCTTTTTACTTATCAGTACAACTATGAGCATGAGCTTGCAAGCCAAGCGGCTGCATATGAAGAGGTTGTATCAGCTGAAACACCTGATGACACTACTCTGATTTTCACACTAAAACGTCCATTCCCAACATTTATTACAAAAGTTGGTTTCTGGATTAGAATTATCCCACAACATATCTGGGAAGGCATCGACGATCCTGATTCATATGCAAATGATCAACTTCCTAATGTAGTGTTTGGTCCATATCAAATGACTGAAGCTCAAAGAGGTCAATTCTATGTCCTTGAGAGCGTTGATGAGTTCTTCCTATCACCTGAGGGCAAACCATATCTTGACACACTCGTATATCGTGTGTATCCCGACATCAACACAATGGTTCTCGCACTAAGAACAGGTGAAATTCATGTAACAGCTAAAGAAATCCCAGTGTCAGCTGCAAAAGAGCTTGAGGGTGTTGACGGAATTACAGTAGTTCAAAACTCAAGTCTTGGATTTACTCATCTCACATATAACATGGTGAATGAATTCTTGTCAGATGTAACTCTACGTCAAGCGATTGCAATTGCTGTTGACAGAGATAATATCATTAATCTTGCGCTTGAAGGTGCAGGGCAAATCGCAGATACACCAATCACCTTCTCATATCCGCAAATCCACAATGAAGATGCTACAATCGGTGACTATAATCCTGATGGAGCAACAACAATGCTAACTGACGCAGGATATAGCGACACTGACAGCGACGGCATATTAAACGCTCCAAACGGCAAAAATGTCGAGCTTGCTCTGACATATGACGGTAATGACCCATATCACCAAAGAGCGGCTCAAATCATTGAGGCAAATCTTGAGCAAATCGGAATCGCAGTTACACAATCACCGATTGACAAGGGCACAATGAGTGACCTTCTATACAATCAAAAAGATTTCGACTTCTATATCGGAAACTGGGGTATCATCGACCCACTCAATGACTCTATCTACACATGCTATCACACTGATTCATACATGAATTCAATGAGCAGAGAGCGCAGCATCATCGATGATGCAATCGAAGGTATCCGTTATGCAACTTCAATTGATGATCAAGTTCAATATGCTTATGACTATCAAGTTGAGTGGCTAAAAGAGATGCCAAACACAGTTCTCTATGTTCAAAGCTTCTACTTTGCATATAACGATGATTACAAAGATTTCACTTTATATCCAAGTGATCTAAAAGGTCTAACAGACCCACAATCAACCTGCAAAGTCTATATTTCTGAGGACTAAGTTACATTAAAACCAATTGCCCTTTTGCAAAAACTTAATATTTGCAAAAGGGCAATTGAAGAACTTATACAATAAGAAAGGAAGAGCTGACTTATGGGTCTAAACAAAAAATACAGCGGATACAGAGCATATGATTACATTCCGAAAAATCAATTTGTGCAATTTGATTTAGTGGAGGACGATGGCTGGAGAGAGCCATATTATGTTCCCCTTACAAAAGAGGAGGAACTTCGTGCCGCTAAAATTATGGCTGAGTCAGTTATAATTTCACTGCATGAGCATCCTTGCTTGTTCCCTAAAGATATGAGAGAGTCCGTCGCCTATAAACGCGAGGGACGCCAACCAATGGCTTATAAAAGCCTTGCTGATTCCTGTCTCGACGCTGTTTTTGATAATTTGATGAACGGGACTTGCGTAATCACTTCTAAAGCTGGCTGGAAATGGACGGACATCGTCCATGATATCGGCATGAGGCTTTGTGATATGGCTCACCAAGATTTTGTTATACGAGGTGAGACGGTTGCAGACATTCAAAGAGCACATGACGAGGGCAAACTTGCTTGCATCATGAGCCTTGAAGGCCCTGCGCCAATCGAAAATGAAATTGACCGCATTGACGTGCTTTACGGTTTCGGTGTTCGCCTCATGGGCATCGCTTACAGTGAATCTAGCCTACTTGGTAGCGGATTAAAAGAAAATCGTGACGGTGGACTTACAATGCTTGGACATAAAGCTGTTGAGAGAATGAATGATCTTGGAATGGTTATCGACTGTTCACATGCTGGTGATCTTACGACAATGGACACAATTAAAGCCAGCAGAAAGCCAATTGTGCTCTCGCATGTTGGTGCTCGAACACTCTGGAACTCAAAACGTCTTGCCGGTGATGATGCGATTAAAATGTGCGCATCTAAGGGTGGCGTAATCGGAATTGAAGCAGCTCCGCATACAACAATTACGAAAAACCATCGTGCACATGGCATTGATTCCATAATGGAGCATTTTGAATTTGTAAAAGACCTTGTAGGAATTGATCATGTCGCCTTTGGTCCGGACACATTATATGGCGATCATGTCGGTTTACACAACGCTTTTGCAGAGCATCTTGCTGTAAATCACACAAAGAGCACTGATGATTTTACAAGGGTCACACATGTCAACGGTATGGAAAACCCAACTGAGAGCTCAATTAATATTGTGCGTTGGCTAGTTAAGAAAAACTATTCCGATGCGGACATAAAAAAAGTAATCGGTGGCAACACTTTGCGTGTGCTAAATGAAATTTGGACTTAAGTGAGAGGAGCATTATAATGCCAAAGTATATTGACGATTTAGAAAAAGAAATACTTGATGCGATAGAAAAAGCAAAAATGGACGAATTGCTACTTAAGTTCGACAAACTTGACAGATTGTCCGGAAGTAGCGGAGAAAAAGAAGGTATCGACTATATAACAGGGAAGCTTGAAGAATATGGCGTTAAATATGAGTTAAATGCCTTCGATTCTTATCTAAGCAATCCTATTTCCGCCACATTGGATGTGCTTGGCGACAATGCTATGTCCTTACCGGCAAAAACCCGCTCATATTCAGGCAACTGCGAGGAAGGTGTCGAGGGCGAGCTCATTTATCTCAGTGCTACGGGCGGAATTCTTTTTGACACCACTGATATTTTCTGGACCAGAGAAGAAGTCGAAGGAAAAATCGTAATCAGTGAGGGTGGTGGCCCACAACATGTCGACAAAGCCGCAGAGCTTGGGGCTGTCGGGCTAATCCATGTGTGGCCCTCAAAAGAAGATGTCATTCATGAGATGATTTCAACTCCCGTTTGGGGCGTTCCAACTCCTGAAACAAAAAGGCTTATTCCCCCACTTCCAGAGGTGTCTGTTAAAAACTCCGATGGACTAAAACTAATTGAGCTTGCGAAAAAAGGTACAAGAGTGCGCATTTCGACACATGTTAAATCAGCTGTGACCAAACTACATCTACCTGTTGCTTTAATTGAAGGCAAAACAGATGAATATGTGCTGCTTGCAGGGCATATTGACTCTTGGCATGTTGGAATTACAGATAATGCGGTGGGCAACGCACTTTGCCTTGAATTAGCTAGGGTATTTAATAAATATAAAGGCAAGCTTGAAAGAGGTGTCAAAATTGCTTGGTGGCCTGGACATTCAAACGGTCGCTATGCGGGCTCGACATGGTACTCGGACAATAAGTTTGCTGACCTAAAAAAGAATTGTGTTGCATATATCAATTCCGATTCTCCGGGTTCCAAAAATGGAGTGATTCCGATTGTTCGCAGCACCTTGCTTGAAAAAGATGGCTTCTTTGAAGATATCGTTCGCGAAGTGGCAGATTGCGAGCCTGAATGGGGATTCCCAATTCGCGCAGGTGACAACTCACTTTGGGGTACATATATCCCCTTCCATGTAATGCTCCGTGACAAACCAGCTCCGGAAAATGCAGATGCACATGTCGGCGGCTCCGGCGGTGGTTGGTGGTGGCATTCAGAGCAGGATACATATGACAAGGCTGACCTTGAAATTCTGCTAAGAGACGCTAAAATCAACGCCTCTTTCGTATATCGCCTAGCACAAACTAAAGTGCTTCCTGTGGATTTTGTCGGATTTGTAAATAAAATAGAAGATATTTTGGCTCCAATGATAAAATCCTCTTTGAAGATGTTCGACTTTAGTGATGTAACCGCAAAGCTAGCCGAGTTAAGAAGTGTATTTGAAAAGCTTGACGCTGCTAAAACTTCAGACTTTTCGAAACTAAATCAGCTATATAAGTCAGTAGGTGGACGCCTAGCCGCACTTGTTTACACCACCGTGAGCCCATATTACCACGATGTTGCATATGACCTTAAACCTATGCATGGACTATACCGTGTTTCAGTGCTCACAGAAAAAAATACGACACCAGATGACTTGCTGTTTTACCTAACGGATTTCGTGAGACAAAAGAATAGATTTTGCTCAGAGATCGACGAGGCAATTGTACAAATTGAGAATTACCTTTCATAAGGGCTTCTTAGCCCACTACCCCCCCTTCGACAAAGACCACAAGAAACAATTTTTTTCTTGTGGTCTTTGTCATTCCAAAAAATGCATACAGCACATGGAATAAATATGCAAGATAATTGTCATATTTGACAAATATTTAACGCAACACTTTGTTCTTTTGTTTACATTTCACTAAATTTAATTTTATCTAAAAAAGTTCATAAAAAGCGGTTGACTTTTATTGATTTTAATGTTAATCTTTTAACAATAGGGTGAGGTTAAATTATTTACACAAATAACAACTTCATTAACAATTGCAGTACATTTACAATTGATGAATATTAATTCATTGTATTCACAACTACGGCTATGTGATTACTTGGTAAATTTTATATTTTATAAACTTAGGAGGATTAAAATGAACGTAACTATCTGTATCGGCAGTTCTTGCCACTTGAAGGGCTCGCGTGCAATCGTTGACAAACTGCAAGAGCTTATTAAAGCCAATGAGCTAAGCGAAAAAATTAATTTGAGCGGTGCCTTTTGCATGGGAGACTGTCAGAATGGCGTCTGTATCAAAGTTGATGACGAAAAGTTTTCAGTTTTGTCTGAAAATGTGACTACTTTTTTTGAAACTGAAATTAAATGTAAGGTAATGTGATATGGTTAACTATTTAGAGCTACATAAAAATGACTGTAAAAACTGCTATAAATGCATTAGAAATTGCTCTGTGAAATCGATTAGTTTCTCGAATAATCGAGTCAGCATTGTGCAAGATGACTGCATTCTTTGTGGTCAGTGTTATGTTGTCTGTCCACAGGGTGCAAAAGAAGTTTGGTCGCAAGTTGATGATGTGAAAAAGCTCATCTCATCAGGAAAAAAAGTAATCGCTTCTGTTGCCCCCTCATTTGTTGCGGATTTCCCCACAAATTGTATTGAAAGCATGGAGATTGCTCTGCAAAAACTTGGCTTTTCACACGCCTTTCAGACAGCAGAGGGCGCAACACTTGTAAAAAATGAATATGAGCGTATGATGGAGGAAAACACGCAAGATATTATCATATCTTCATGTTGCCCGAGTGTCAACTTACTCATTCAAAAATATTACCCTGATTGCTTGAAGCATTTAGCACATGTGGCTAGTCCTATGGTAACCCATTGCCGAGCAATAAAAAATGAGCATACTGACGCAGTGACTGTCTTTATCGGCCCTTGCGTTGCAAAGCTACATGAGGGATATAACAGTGACGATGTTGATGCAGTGCTGTCTTTTGAGCAGCTTGCCGCATGGTTTGACGCTGAAAATGTTGAGCTAGTCCCATTGCAAGAGCCCAAGATTTCAGGTAGATCTGCATTTTTCCCAACCAGTGGAGGGATTATAAAATCCTTTGCGTCAAAGCATCCTGAATACAATTATGTAGTTGTTGATGGGATACAGAGATGCATAGAAACATTGCAAGACCTTACAGAGGGCAATGTCGGCAGATGTTTCATTGAGATGTCTGCTTGTGTCGGCAGCTGTGTCGGCGGCCCTATGATGGTCAAGGGGCGCAAAAAAGTGCTCCACAGTTATGATAGTGTCCATAAATATGTTGGGAAGCAAGAGCTTTTGTGCGACGGTGCATATGAAGGTGCTATGGACACAAAATTCATATATCTCGGTTCTGGCGGTGTGAAAAAAGCAAGTGAAGATGATATCATTGCAATTCTTCGCAGTATGGGCAAGCAGAGCAAACTAGATGAGCTAAACTGCGGTAGCTGTGGCTATGATACATGTCGTGAAAAGGCACTAGCCGTATATAACAACAAGGCTGATGTGAACATGTGCCTCCCCTATCTTAAAGAAAAGGCAGAGAATTTTTCAGAGATTATCATAAACAACACGCCAAACGGTATTATGGTGCTCAGCGAGGATCTAAAAGTTCAGCAGATAAATCGTGCCGCATTATCAATCTTGAATCTCGCGAAGGAAAGCGATGTCGTCGGGGAATCGGTTGTCAGAATTTTAGACCCTGAAGAGTTTGTTATGGTGCTTGAGAATAAAAACAGTCTCGTTGAAAAGAGAACCTATCTTGTGGAGTACAAAAAATATGTTGACTATTCTCTTATTTTTGACGACAGCTACAATGTCATTATTTTAATCATGAAAGATGTGACTGAGCAAGAATTTGCGAAGGGATATAAGGAAAGTGTGCGAGAGAAAGCTGTGGAGACCACCAACAAGGTGATTGACAAGCAAATGAAAATTGTACAAGAAATTGCCTTTTTACTAGGCGAAACTGCGGCAGAAACAAAAATCGCATTGACGAGATTAAAGGAGTCCCTCGATGATGAATGATCTATGTATTGACTCCGGCTGGAGCAGTATGAATAAGCAAGGTGAGCAGCTTTGTGGTGACCATTTGAAAGTTGTGCAATATGATGAGGGTACCGTAATTGTCCTTGCCGATGGGCTTGGAAGCGGCGTGAAAGCTAGCATATTGTCAACGCTCACTGCGAATATTATTGCGACGATGGTCAGCGCTGGAATGAAGCTCGATGAATGCATTACAACTGTTATACAGACATTGCCAGTGTGCTCAGTAAGAGATATTGCATACTCAACATTTACAGTGCTACACATTCAAGGAAGTCAGCGACTGGACATAATCCAATATGATAATCCGAGTGTAATCATGTTCAGAGATGGTAAGTATCACGACATTCCATTTGAGAATAAGACGATTGCCGGAAAACAAATTCAGACATCAAGTCTGCGTTTGCAAGAGCAAGATACTTTTGTCTTTTTCAGTGATGGTGCAATTCACGCGGGACTTGGGAGCACTTTGAATTTTGGCTGGACAAGAGACGATATTGTAAAATATCTTGAGCCGCTGTGCCAAAGTGGTTTTACAGCAAAGACACTCACGACAATCCTTCTTGACAAATGCAACAGACTCTACGGTGGAAAGCCAGGTGATGATACGACTGTTTGCACTGTGAGACTTCGTCATCGTGAACCGATGAATATTGCATTTGGTCCACCTCAAGACAGAAACGATTGCTCTAAGATGATGTCATTGTTTTTCTCTAAGAAAGGCAAGCATATCATATCCGGCGGCACTACTTCAAACATAGCCGCAGAGCATTTGAACAAAACAATTTATGCAGAGTTAATGAGCGACGATCCTGATATTCCCCCAATTGCACAGCTTGAGGGTGCAGACCTCGTCACCGAAGGCGTGATAACCATGAACAGGGTGCTTGAATATGCAAGAGACTATGTCAAGGACAATGAGAGCTTTGCATCTTGGAGCTGTAAAAATGATGGGGCATCGAAAATTGCAAGGCTCTTATTTGAAGAGGCAACAGACATAAATTTCTATGTCGGCAAAGCGATAAATCCTGCCCATCAAAATCCGAATTTGCCCATAACTTTCAATATAAAAATGCAGATAGTTGAAGAACTTAGCCTTTTGCTTGAGGAAATGGGAAAACGAATTAAAGTTAGTTATTTTTAATTATATAATAACCATATAATTAGGGCTATATGCCCGTAAATTGGAGAGATTATGAGAATTTTTGATACGCATGTACAAGAGTTAAAATATAGTGTGCTCAAGGCGGTGGCTAAACGGAAGTTTAACCGTGACCCAATCACATCTTTTTTGGATATCCCAAATGAGATTATCCCAGGTCCTGCGCCGACAATGAGATGTTGCATACATAAAGAACGTGCGATTGTTGCACAGCGAGTGAAGTTTGCTGTTGATGCAGACAAGGCTCCTGCGCATATAATTGAGGTTATAGACACAGCTTGTGACGAATGCCCTCTCGGAGGATATGAAGTCGGTGGAGATTGCCGTGGATGTATAGCACATCACTGCGAAGCTGTATGCCCAAGAAATGCTGTCACTTTTATAAATCAAAAAGCAGTAATTGAAAAATCACTCTGCGTGGAATGTGGTGCATGCGCAAAAGTTTGCCCTTATAATGCTATTGCAAATCATAAGCGCCCATGTGTCGTTGCCTGCAAGGCAAAAGCTATTGCCCCAACAGAAGATGCAATGGTTGAAATCAACTACGACAAGTGCATTGACTGCGGCGCTTGTGTATATAAATGCCCATTCGGTGCGCTAGTTGACCACAGCTTTATCGCAAAGGCAATTCAGCTTCTGCAGTGGAGCGAGGAGAGTGAGAAAAACCGTGTCTATGCCATTGTCGCGCCATCAATTTCCAGTCAATTTAGATATGCCTCATTGGGACAGGTAGTTACTGGAATAAAAGAACTTGGGTTTTACACTGTTATTGAGGCGGCTCTAGGCGCTGACCTAGTTGCACTCAAGGAAAGTGTTGAGCTGACTGAAAAGGGCTTTCTAACAAGCTCATGTTGCCCTGCTTTTGTCAGCTATATAAAAAAGAACTTCCCAGATATGGCAGAGCATATTTCTCACAACCTATCTCCAATGGCGGAGCTCGCTCGTGTTGTTAAGCTTACTGATCCCGACTGCAAGATAATTTTCATCGGTCCTTGCACCGCAAAAAAAGCCGAGGCGCAGCTCGAAACAGTATCTCCATATGTTGAATGTGTAATTACTTTTGAAGAGCTTCAAGCGATGCTTGACGGAAAGGGCATTGACATTACTACATTAGAGGAGGGGCATTTGGATAATGCTTCATATTTCGGACGAATATTTGCTCGAAGCGGCGGTCTCTCCGATGCTGTTGCACAGGCGATGAAAGAGCAGGGGCTTAACGAGAGCTTTGAGCTGAAGGCAGAAATTTGCGACGGTGTGGATAACTGTCGAACGGCTCTATTAAAGGCTTCAAGAAAAATCGGCGACACCAACTTCATTGAGGGTATGGCTTGTATCAACGGCTGTATCGGCGGCGCAGGTTGTCTTACACATGGACCAAAGGATAAGGGTGAAGTTGATAAATATGGTGCGCAGGCAATGGAAAAAACCATTATGGATGCTGCGGCAGTCGTAAGACAGGTATACCCTTCAGCGTAATGAATGAGGTTCAAAAATGAAAAAGATACACCGCAGTTGAATGCTCAACTGCGGTGTTTTGCGTGTGAATTAATAAAACTCACATATTATATTTTCATATGCTTATTCTACAAGTGCCGCCGCTTCTTGACCTGCTACTCTGCCCATTGCAACCGCGAACATGATTGAAGTCCCCGAACCTGGGTATTCAATATAATATAAGTCGCCGTTTGCAACTTCACCTGCTGCATATAATCCTGCTATTGGTGCGCCATCTTCATCGATTACTTGTGCTTTTTCGTTTGTCAGCGGGCCGCCCATTGTGCCTGAAAGTGCTGTTCCAAATGGAATTGCATAGAATGGACCAGTTGAAATTTCAGTCATAAGCTCTGAGCTTTTGTTATAATCGCTGTCAACACCGCTCTCCACTAGCGCATTATATCTATCGACAGTGCCTTGTAAATCTGCCATTCCGAGATTTTCGCCAAGCGCATCAATACTATCTGCAGTTAGAATATATTTCCCAGCTGCCATATCAATTTTCTCGCCTGAAATTGCGCGCACTCTGTCAGATGCCGCGCTATCGTCAAGAATATAGTATATGCTCTTGCTTCCATCTTCAATCATCTCATTTGTTCTTGAGAACCAGAAATCGCTCTCGTCCATGAAACGCTCGCCCTTTTCGTTGACATATAGCCCCGCTGCTTCGCCTACTCCACCAAAGAAATCAAGCCACAGGTAGATTGCACCGCCGCCGGCATAAATATCTGCTCCAACGGCTTGCGCCATCAAAAGTCCATCTCCTGTATTTCCATTTGCCGAAGTCAAGCTCATCGGAACAGGTAGAGACGGTGCGTATTTATCCATTAGCTCTTGATTTGAATCATAGCCACCTGTTGCTAGGATTACCGCCTGCGCATAGTAATTTGCAGTTGTCCCATCTTTATACTCAACCTTCGCGCCGATTACAGCGCCACTCTCATCAGTGATAAGTTCAGTGGCTCTTGTGTTTGTGTAAATCTCAACACCAAGCTCGACCGCTGACTCCTCAAGTGGAACTGTCATTCCGCCGCCAAATCCGTCAGTCATTCCACCGCCGCCGACAGTGTAGATACCTCTAGTTGGTGAATATTTATCATGCAATGGCTCCATTTGATCTGAGAACATTGCACCATAGTTCACAAGCCAGTCAATATTATCCCCTGACATATTCGCAGCAATTTCTGTTTTAGCTGGGTCACTTTTTCCGTCCGCAACTTCCATAAGGAAATCATAGAAATTCTCAGCAGTATCCTCAATTCCGTTTGCTGCTTGAATTGATGAATCAGCCGCAAGAATTTTACCGCCAGAGCGCACAGTGCTTCCGCCTGTTGTGCCCATTTTTTCAATCAATATAACATCTGCGCCAAGTTCAGCCGCCTGTGTAGCCGCTGTAAGTCCAGCGATACCTCCACCGACAACAAGAACTTCGCTAGTCATATCCTCATTTGAATATATCGCCGCTGGAGCCATTGTTTTGAACTCCACCATATCAGCACCCGATTGTGTTACCGCATCTGTCACTGCCGCCATAAGAGCTGCTGAAGTCACAGTTGCACCGGCAACGCTGTCAACAGAAACTGTGTTGTACTCAAGCATGTCAGAAATAACGATTTCAGCTGCAACATCACCTAGTCCATATGTCTCGTGGAAATCAACTAACTCAATGCTCTCAATTTCATTGTTAGCCATTGTGACAGCCACAGTGATGTCGCCCTCTCTACCTTTGGCAGTTGCCTCATATACACCATCTTTAGCAACAATTTCAACCACTTCCTTGACCGCAGTTGCCAAGGCCGCATCAACCGCTGTCTTAATCGCACCTGAAGTGACAGTTGCCCCTGAAATATTGTCAACCGCAGTTGAATTTGCATTTACAATATTGTTTGGTAATGATTCGAGTGCATTACCTGCAATCGCAGGGGTCTCACTGTTTGAAACAATTGTTACATCAGTGATTTTATCAGCTACAATTGTCACAGTTAGCTTGAGTTCTCCGCCAAAGCCCTGTGCAGTTGCTGTATATGTACCGTCATTGTACATACCGCTCTCCGGCTCCGTTGGCACAGTTGGTACTGATGGCAGATCTCCCGAAACAATCAATTCTTGGCCAACATAAATCAAGTTTGGATTTATAAGCTCGTTAATCTCCGCCAGTTCTTGCCATGTTGTCCCATTTGCCTGCGCAATTTTCCACAGAACATCGCCACTTTTAACTACATATGTTGATGCTGCACTTGCTACAATCGATGTGCTCATCGCTAGAGCACAAGTGATTGCTAATACCTTTTTTGCCTTAATTTTTGACTTCATTTCGTCCTCCTAAAAAATAATTGACATAATATTAACATGAATAATCAAGTAAGTCAATATCCACAGCAACATGTTCTTAGAATATTTAAAATTATGGACTTTTCGTGTTGATTATTGTACTGTTTCATTTTCATTAATGTGAGTTATTTAATATAGCCTCTCAAAAAATATATCGTTCCACGCAATTTACCTTAATTTTCTATCACAATAGCATTGACTGTGGTTTTCTTACTTTATAGATGAACTAATGCCTCTATTACAATTGACATTTCTCTAATTTGTGATAATATTAGAATTATATTATCACAAATTAGATTTTTTAGGAGGTGCCTTCAATGAAAATTAAAAATCAATATACATGCGCCTTGCTTCTATCAATGGATTTGCTGGGTGGCAAATGGAAAATGCGAATATTGTGGCATATACTAAATGGCGACAATCGCTTTTCACTTTTGCAAAAAGGCATACCTGACATAACGCATAAAATGCTCGTAACACAGTTAAAAGAGCTTGAGCAAAGCAGAATATTAGTGCGTACTGTTGTAACTGAGAAACCCCTCAACGTGATATATACATTATCCACAGAGTATGAAGGGCTCGTTCCGCTCGTCGAAGGATTTTGTAATTTTTCTAAAGAATATGCAAGTAAAAACGACATTTTGCTCGAAGATTTATAGGTACAAAAAAGTACGTTATTGTTTAATTTGTTATTTATGATGTATAATCATAGTATAACAATAAGGAGGCAATAAAAATGAATTATCCAAGAGCATTTTCCCATATCGGTC
>CAYJIE010000016.1:0-35610 GCA_964370145.1 uncultured Oscillospiraceae bacterium | reverse complement strand
TCGACCTCTAGCGTGACAGGCTAGCGTTCTAACCAACTGAACTACCAGGCCACATCTCAAACTCTGATGATAGAATTGGTGGGAGCTACAGGGATCGAACCTGTGACCCTCTGCTTGTAAGGCAGATGCTCTCCCAGCTGAGCTAAGCTCCCACATATATCCGTATTCATCAAGCGACGTAATCTATTTTAACACATCAGCATTAAAATGTCAACACTTTTTTTCAAAAAATTACGTCTTTTTTTGAAGTGCACCGCTTGTCTGTTTAATCGGCTTGTTTATTATATCCAAAAAAACACAATTTGTCAATACCTTTTTGCAAATTTTTTATTTTTTGGTTTTTTAATTTCGTTGCACCTATTCTCTCCTACCCTCGTCCGCAAGTTCTTTTATTTCATTAGCTGAAAATCCATATATATTATCGCAAAATTGGCACTCAACTGATGTTATCTCATCATTTGCAAGTTCAAGAAGCTCTGTCTCCCCCAGAGTCATTAACGCCGTTGAAATTCTCTCTTTTGAACAACTGCAAATATATTCTTTTCTGCTCTCCTCAAGAATTTGCACTTCAAACTCTTTTAGGAGCATCATTAAGATATCTCTCTCACTCATGCCACGATCAAGAAGTGACGATATTGGCAATATCTCTGCGAGGGCACGCTCAAGTTTCTCAATTTCAGCGTCACCTGCCCCAGGCATAAGCTCAATTATATATCCACCTGCCGCTTTGATTGAATAGTCACGGTCAACAAGCACACCTAGCGCCACAGCGGTTCTTGTCTGCTCAGACTGCAAAAAATAGTTCGTGATATCCTCCCCAATCTCGCCAGTCACAATTGGAGTTTTGCCGATATATGGCTCACGCATACCAAGGTCTTTAATTACATTTACAAAGCCGTCACGGCCCACTGCGCCGCCGACATCGAGTTTACCTTTCTCATTTTTAGGCAAATCTACCTGCGGATTATTCGCATAACCCCTTACATTTCCCTCATGGTCAGAAACGCAGAGAATTGTCCCGGCAGGACCGTCACCTTTTAACTGCAAAGTGAGAGTGTTCCCCTCTGTCTTTAGCATACTACCCATGATAGACGCCGCCGTAAGTGTTCTCCCGAGCGCCGCTGACATTGTCGGTGTCGTGTCATGAATTTGTCTTGCCCTCTCAACAATCTCTGTACTGTCAATCACGAATGCACGCACATTGCCGCATTTTGTCATCGCTTTTATATAATTATTCTTCATTTGTTTCCCCTTTTGTACATATAAAATATATTCTTTGTGAGTCGTCCTTTGGCGATAAAAAGCTCTCATCTCTTGTTTCAAGTAACTTTAGCCCGCTCCTTTTTATAAGCATTTCCATTTGCTCAGTTTCATATACCCTCTGGGTTATGCAATCTTCATATCTCGTATATCGCCCGTCCTCGCCCTCTTCAAAAAATGTGAGTTCAAAATCAATTAAATCGTCTTCAAGAAAGCTCTCCCAAATGCAATATACCAAATCGCTCTCGAATGTAAATGTATTCGCCGGATATATATTTTTTAATTTGTGCGCCGAATTTATGTCGAAAATAAAAACCCCGTCATTCTCTAAAAACAAATTCACTCTAGCAAGTGCCCTAGCTACATCATCGTCACTGTGCAGACAATTTATTGCGTCAAGAGAACACAACACAGCATCATATGTCGTGTATAAATCCAGCTCGCACATGTCCTGACACAAAATTAGTGCATTTTCCGAAAGCCGCTCCCTCGCCTCTGCGAGCATCTCCTCCGAAATATCCACCGCCGTGATGTCGTAACCCCTTTTTTCAAGGCGTGCCGTCAGCACTCCGCTCCCACACGCAAGATCGACCACCGACTTAACCGACTTATTATACTTATTATATACAGATTCGTAAAATTCCACTAGCGCATCATAGTCAAAGTCGCCCATGAGCGCATCATAATGCTTTGCTAATATATTATATGACATCATGCCCCTCCATGCGTTGTTCCACACCGCCCAATCAGTATAATACAAAATTGTGTATAATTCAAGAAAAATTGAAAAAAAGTATTGACAGAGTTTCTTTCATGTGTTATAGTTAGTTACATAAGTAATTAACCACTCAACCAAACATGGAAGGAGGTAGCCCATGAAGCTTCAATTCGGTATTGAAAAATCCATATACCTACAAATTGCCGAAATGATCGAAAACGACATTTTAAGAGATGTTCTGCTCGAGGAAGAGCGAGCACCCTCGACAAATGAGCTCTCAAAGCTCTATAATATCAACCCTGCGACTGCGGCAAAGGGAATTAATTTGCTCGTCGACAGAGGAATTTTATATAAGAAAAGAGGTGTCGGAATGTTCATTAGTGTTGGCAGTAAAGAGAAAATTAAAGAGACCAGAAAACAGGATTTTGCAAGAGATTACATCGAGCCACTTCTAACCGAAGCATCCGCTCTGGGGCTTACGACAAAAGATTTACTCGACATGATCTCGCGCAATGAGAAGTAATTTATAACAACAAAAATTGAAACGGAGGATTTCAAAATGAAAATAATAAGTTGTAATAACATTGATAAAGTATATAAGAAAAAGCAAGTGCTCCATGACATCAATCTTGAGCTTGAAGAGAACAAAATCTATGGGCTGATTGGTCGAAACGGAGCGGGCAAAACCACCTTACTTAGCATTCTTTCAGCTCAGAACCCAGCCACAAGAGGCGATGTTCAAGTGATGGATATGCCTGTGTGGGAAAACCAAAAGGCACTTGATTACATTTGCTTTTCAAGGGAGCTCACCACCGCAACCCCTTTTGGCGTTGACAACCGCAAGGTAAAAGACTTACTCTTCGCCTCCTCATGCTACTTCCCACATTGGGACAATGAATATGCGGAGCGCCTTATAAAAGAATTCGAATTGGATAAGAAAAAGAGACTAAATCGTCTCTCAAAGGGCATGTTATCTATGGTATCCATAGTCGTCGCGCTCGCCTCAAAAGCACAAATCACTTTTTTTGACGAGCCTGTGGCAGGACTTGATGTCTTCATGCGTGAGAAATTCTACGCACTGCTCCTTGAAGAATACAGCAATACGGGGCGCACTTTTGTCGTGTCCACTCATATTATCGACGAGGCAAGCTCTGTCTTCGAGGAAGTCATCATCATCGACGAAGGGCGCATTATCACAAAGGCGAACACTGAAGAATTGCTTTCCGATTTTGTGCAAATCAGCGGCAAGGACGAAGAGGTTGACCGCGCGGCACAGGGATATGAAATCGTACACAGTGAGCTTGTTGGTCGCAGCAAAGGCGTGTGTATTAGCCTAAACGGCGCTGACCGCAGTGCACTGCAAAAATTTGACGTGGATTTAACCCCTGTCACACTGCAAAAAGCCTTCGTCTATCTCACTGAAAAAGAGGCAAGATAAAACCCTTATCATTACTTTGCATGATAAGACTGATATAAATACTATGCCGATGCAAAGCGGCGGAATGGAGCAAAAAATGACTGCACCAAAAGCAATTTCAAGAAATTCCTTTTTGAAAAATCTATGTTTTCATGCGTCAATTGATGTGATTACAGCATTATGGATGATACCGGCTGTCGCAGTATATTTAATACTATTCGCATCTGTCACTTCTATAAACTTTGATTTAGCCCTAATATTTAAGGCTGTATTAGTCCCATTTATATTCCTTATAAATTCTTACACTCGATTTACTGTCTATGTAAAAAGCTCTCTTCACTTCTCTGCCACAAGGCGTGACTTCTTCTTTACCTTCCTGCTATCAGTGCCATTTTCAGCAATTCTATACTCATTTGCGCTAAATCTTTCATTTCTATTGGTGAATACTCTAAACGCCTACCCTCTAGTGGACTTACGCATCGATGCAATTGTAATACCCATTTCGATGCTAGTAGCCGCACTTAGTAGCATGCTCGGAATCAGTGTGCTTAAATTCGGAAAACTATTTCAATTCATTTTTATAGTAATCTGTGGTTTTGGCGGCGCTAGCTTCGGTTTTATGCAAGCATTCACAGGCAATTCACGTTTATCAATTAGCATTCTTATTACCAACATATTCGGATTATCAGTTGAAAATTTCATCATTTTGGCATCACTCATACTGTTTTTAGTTTTCAGCACAATTGGATACTTATTTTTACGAAAGGCGGAGGTGTAATATGAATTATATTGACAAAGTATTTCAAGTTGAATTACGAACTTATAAAAAAACCTTACCGTATTTTCTGGTAACATTCCTAATCTTTCTTGTCATATTTACAGTAGTTTTCGCTGTTGTATTCGCGGATGACGAAGAAGTTTTTCCGCCGATAGCCTCCTCAAGCTGTTCTATAATTGCTCTCTTTGCCATGGTCGGTTTATCGACGAACGAGCTCCTTTTCGGGGCTAATAACGCAATAAAGAGTGGCGTGACCAGAAAGCATTTTCTCATCTCTCACACCGCCTCCTACTCGCTCCTTTTTCTCATCACAGTCCCGATATATGCAGCACTCTATCTCTTTGAAAGCACCGTCCTACACTTTGTTTATGGCACTGAGATCATGTATTGGGTAAATCAAATTCAAGACGATGTCAGCTTGCCAATTTTAATATTTGTGATTTTCGGGCTACTAGTCGCGACATATGTACTTTCGCTAATTATAAGTGGTTTTATCATGAAGTTCGGTAAGATCGCAATGCTTGGGCTTGCCGTGATATACTTCTCTATTGTCGTCGGTATTCCATCATTCATGAGAAATGAAAAGTTTGAAGACTGGTATTCAGCAATCCCTTGGCAAGTGTTGCTTGGCGCTGGAGTCGCGGTCATTCTAGCGCTACTGGTCTGCTCAATCATTTTCATGTTGCGCTTTGAAGTAACACATTAATCAGCTGTGTTTTCATGCTAAAGGATTAATATAAACTCCGTTTGACGTGATTTCGTTTTTAGTTCTCACATAGCTATTAAAGCGAGTATTTCAACAAATTGTATTTTATATAGCGAATGAATTAACAGAGCCAGCGGCGTGCCGCTGGCTCTGTTTTATTAAAACTATTCACTCGTATTTTGAGCTTTCCATTCGTTAATCCCAACCCTGTACGCCTCAAGTGACTCTGGGGTTTCATCTAGCCAATATGGCCGTGCCGGAATATGCTCCTTGCCCTCTCTTGGGTCATAGTCCGCATAGCTAAACCACACCGCCGCTTTGATGTTCTCATATTTTGGGAGATAGGTAAACATGTCACTTATCCACTGCGCCTTGTCACCGCCATGTGAAGAGGACGCAAATTCTGTTATAATCCACGGAAAATCAGAGAAAAACGGTGAATATGCCTTTTCCACCTCATCATAAATATGCTCGAAGTCTCGCCATGTCTCGCCGATATAACTCCTATAATAATCGCCGGTATTGTATCCGGTGACGCCAATCATCTGAACATATTCATCGCCCGGATAGTAGCACATGAAATTGTTCCAATCAGTCGGCGGATAGTTTCTGTCGTTCGGATTCCATATCCAGAGCGTGTTTGTTACTCCTTCTTCGACAAAAATGTCGTATATTCTGCGCCAAACTTCAATGTAAATTTCAGGATCTGACATTGTCACAATACCGCTGTATGAAGTCCAATCGCTGTTAGCCTCATTGTTAAGCCTAAACAAAATCGGGGCTTCAAGTGACTTAATTCCCTGTGCAATTGTGCGAATTTCATCATCAAGTTTCCCGTTCGCCACATCAAACATCGGTGTGTAGCCATACATATCCATATTATTCGCGGCAGAGATTTGCAGTGTAAATTCAATCAATTTCCCTTGGTCAATCGCTTTTTGCATGTTTACAAGGTCAAGTTCCATGTCAATTTGACTGTACATCAGAACAATGTCAAATGGGACACCGATTTTTTCCTCCATCGCAGGAATTGTCTCTGAAATGCCTTTCGTATATACGCTTTCAACAAAAATTCCAAATTTCACATCTTGACTTTCCTGCATTCCCATGAGCAATTCTCTAGTTGCCGCATCTAAATGCGAGGGCACCTTAAAGCTCGGATTCAGTGTCGACACATTCACACCCGATTTCGCAATTTCCTCATAAGAATTTAGAACCTTCAGATATTCTTCTTTATAGCTTTCAGTGAATTCATCTCCACGAAACATATAGCGCATAAAGTTTCGGTCGCCGCTGTGCTGATAGGCGAAAGTATATACGGAGTACGGTAGTAGCTCATTTTCAGGCAACTCTAATGTGATAATCCTCGTTTCGATATCAGCCGTTGTTCCGCTGTAATCCTCATGCTTAATAATATTATTGCTCGCTAGAAAATTCTCATTTGTGTAAAAGCGATTTTGATAATATGAGAGATATTCCGCCACGTCTTCATATGGCGAACGCTCCGCTGAAACTGTCACGGAAAATTTCTCATTTGCCGCCTTAGTGATATATTTTGCCAAGGTATTGTCAAGCACCAATTCTTCGGGAACAACAATTGAAAAGCCCTCGGGGTGATTAATTAATTTGTTGTAACCCATATCAATTGTCTTATTTTCAGTGCTATTTTGTGCGTTTTCATCATTTTCCACATCACTTTGTGGTATTTCTTCATCTTCATTTTTATCTGCATCACTGCCCGCAATGATTTCATTTTCACTAGCCTCTTCGCTCAAATCAGCATCTTTGTCAGTTTGGGGTTCCTCTACATCTGTCGTTGAAGGCAGTTCTTCATCTTCGTCAGTTTCACTCAGTTGCTCATCTAAATCAGCATTTTGCGTGTTTTCATCATCACTATCACCACTTGTGCCATCGCCACCTTTATCAGTCGCATCCACGCTTCCTGTCTGCTGTGGCACATTGTCATCGCTCTGCAAACTACCCGCTTCGTCAGCCATATCACCATCAACCTCTTGCGGCTCGACAAAGGTCGTTGCATCATGCGTTGCCTCTTTATATGGATTGCTTAAAAAGGCAATTCCTATCAACAATATGATAGGAATTGCGTATACATATCTTTTCAATCGCTCACCTCAATCACCCAAGATTTATTATCTTCTGCGTTTTGTTTGCTTATTCCCCTGTCCGCCACCAGACTTATCCTTCGCAAATCTTGCCCCACTGTCCCTTGTCGCCACAACTTCAGGGCGCACTAAGCAATTTTCAGTAAAACCGATTAAGTCGGTTCTCTTTGCAATTTTTAGTGCTTTTCTAACAAGTACCGCCTTTTCAGGTCTGAAAAACTGCAACAGCGCACGTTGCATATCCTTCTCATCTTGGTCTTTTGCGACATATACCGCCTTGCCGTCTATTGGATTTATACCCGTGTGATACATAGCTGTGGAAATTGTTCCGGGAGTCGGGTAAAAGTCTTGAACTTGTTCAGGGTATAATTTGTTCCTTTTTAGGTATTCAGCCAACTCAATCGCCTGCATCAGTCCACTTCCCGGATGACTTGACATCAAATATGGAACAAGATATTGTTCCTTCTTGTACTCCTTATTATACTTGCGATATAAATTAAGGAATTTATCAAAGACATCTTTAGGCGGCTTGTCCATCAACTTTAGCACCGCGTCACTTATATGCTCAGGTGCAACCTTAAGTTGCCCACTAATATGATGTTGTACAAGCTCTCTAAAAAATGTGCTGTCGCTGTCAAGCAACATATAATCATAGCGCAGCCCGGAGCGCACAAACACTTTCTTCACTTTCGGTAAAGCTCTTAGCGCTCTAAGGGTTTCAAGATAATATGAATGGTCGGGCTCGACATTTTCACATGGCGAGAAACCAAGGCAACTCTGTTTTTTGCAAACTCCGTGCTTCTCTTGCTTAGCACATGATGGTTTGGTGAAATTCGCTGTCGGGCCTCCAACATCATGAATATATCCCTTGAATTCGGGGTGCTCCGCTAGAAGTTTCGCCTCCTCAACAAGGCTTTCCTTACTGCGATTCGTCACCTGTCTTCCCTGATGCAAAGTCAGCGCACAAAAATTGCAGCCCCCAAAACAACCTCTATTGTGAATAAGTGAGAACATCACCTCATTATATGCGGGTATTGGCGCCTTGTGACTTGGGTGCGCCTCTCTTGTATATGGCAGTGAATACACATGGTCGAACTCCTCTGTTGTGAGGGGCGCCATGGGTGCGTTTTGCTTTACATAGCAGATATCTGTCCCGTTATTGTCGTAGTATTGCTGATAAATCGCTTTTCCTCTGACATGGTCTTGTTGACCATACAGCGTTGCTACCGCATTCGCATATGCCTTTTTATTGTACTTCACCGTGTCAAAATCAGGGAGCAATGTAAAATCCTCACCAAGTTCACTCACCTTAACACAAGTACCTCTTACTTCAGTTATCTCGTCTATCGTAACGCCACTATCAAGCAAATCCGCAATTTCTCGGATTTGCTTTTCACCCATGCCATAAATAAGGATATCCGCTTCGCTCTCAATCAATTCACTTCGACGTACAGTATCACTCCAGTAATCATAATGCGCAAATCGGCGTAGCGACGCTTCGATACCTCCGCAAATAATTGGGATATTTTCAGTGCATTTTTTTAGTATTTTACAATATGCAGATAATGCTCTGTCAGGTCTGCGACCTGCTTTACCGCCCTCTGTATACACATCTTCCGAGCGCTTGCGCTTTGCTGATGTGTAGTGATTGACCATGGAATCAATATTCCCTGACGATACAAGAAAAGAAAGTCTGGGAAGTCCCAACTTCAAACAATCCTTCTCATTTTGGGGTTGCGAAATCACCCCAACAGCATATCCTGCATCGATAAGCACCCTTGCAATGATTGCTGTGCCAAAACTCGGGTGGTCAACGAGCGCATCCCCCGTGATATACACAAAGTCGAACTGTTTTTTATCTCCCTCTTGATAGAGCTCTCTAAGGCTCATCGGTATATGCTTTTTTTCATTCTTATAATTCATTTTGTCTTAATTTCATCTCCTGCCAGTCACTGCGTGTGAGTAGCACCTGTCTTGGTTTACTTCCGTCCGGTGGGCCAACTATGCCCCTTTCTTCCATCACATCCATGAGGCGTGCCGCTCTTGCATATCCAAGTTTTAGCTTGCGTTGCAACATGGAGGTTGATGCATTTCCTGTTTCAATAACAAAGTCTATTGCAGGGCTGAGCATGTCGTCATCCTCATCAAATCCACCGCCGTCAGTCGGTGCACCCTTTGTGTTTTTCTCGCTCTCTTTTTCAATTTGCTCCATAACCGCATCATCATATTCAACAGCCTCGCCATTTGATTTAATGAGTGATACAATCGCTTCCACTTCTTTATCTGTGACAAAGCAACCTTGCAGTCTCACTGGCTTTGCAGAGCCAATAGGGCTATATAGCATATCGCCCTTGCCGACGAGTTTCTCTGCCCCGCCACTGTCAAGAATCGTGCGGCTGTCAATCTGACTGGACACGGCAAAGGCAATTCGACTAGGAACATTCGCCTTAATCGTACCCGTGATTACATTGACCGTCGGTCTTTGTGTCGCAATTACAAGATGCATTCCCGCCGCACGAGCCATTTGTGCAAGCCTCATGATGCTGTCCTCGACTTCGCCCGGTGCAACCATCATAAGGTCAGCAAGCTCGTCTATGATTATCACAATCCGCGGAAGTGCCGTCACTTCTTCATCACCAGGGGCTAGTAAATTGTAGCCAGTAATATCCTTTACGCCTTTTTCAGCAAACATTTTATATCGCTTCATCATCTCGCCAACTGCCCATGAAAGGGCGCCTGCCGCTTTCTTGGGGTCAGTCACGACAGGGATGAGTAAATGCGGTATCCCATTATATGAGCCAAGCTCCACCACCTTCGGGTCAACCATAATCAGTCTAACATCCGAGGGACTAGATTTATACAACAGGGATATAATCAGTGAATTTATACAAACTGACTTACCTGCGCCGGTCGCACCAGCGATGAGCACATGCGGCATTTTTGCGATATCACCGACAATGCAAGTGCCTCCAATATCTTTACCAAGTGCGAATGTAAGCGGCGACTGTGCCTTTCTAAACTCCTCGCTTTCAAGCATGGAGCGCAGATATACCATAGCGGTGTTTTTGTTGGGCACCTCAATTCCAATTGCCGCTTTCCCTGGAATTGGTGCCTCAATTCGCACGCCTGACGCCGCAAGCGACAGCGCAATATCATCTGATAAATTCGTAATTTTGCTAATTTTCACACCCGCCGCAGGAGCAAGTTCATATCTAGTTACCGTTGGGCCTTGCGCCACATTAAGTAGTGTAGCCTCAACACCAAAACTTTTTAGCGTTGAAATGATTTTCAAGCTATTATGTGCGATTTCCTCGTCTGCCGCCGCAGTTGTGTTGTTCGGGTCTAAATTGAGCAATGATGTCGGTGGGAACTTATATATACTTATGTCGTCGCTCGCCGCCATGTCCACTTGCAAAATTTCGTGTGCAAGTTCCTCTTTCGTGATTTTAATCGGCTCCGCCTCTTCAAGCACCTTTGCAAGCTCATTGGAATTATATGCAACTTGTGCAGGCGTTGGTGGTGCATCCATTGGGTCAATATCTGCCGTAGTTATCACTTCGTTGGTTGTCTGAGCTAGCGTCGGTGACACCGCCGCATTTGTCTCGTCCGCTATAATTTCTATACTTTCAGTATTTTCAGGTACTTTTTTTGCACTATTGAAGTGAAAAATCGGTACTTTTGGCAATTCAAACTTCGGCTTATTCTCTTTTTCGAGTCGCTCTTTTTCCTCTTGTTCAAGTCTCGCCTTCTCCTCTTTTTTTGCAATCTCCTCTTGCCTTGTCTTTTCCAGACTATCCTCAATTTCCTTTGCGATATCCTCTGCGCTACTGTTGTCATCTATATCTATATCAATATTTTTCGTGCGTTTCATTCTTGCCATTTCGCTTTTTATAAGCTTTTCTTCTCGCTGGGCAGCACGCTCTGCAATTTTTGCGGTCTCCTCTTTTTGCCTTTTCTCATAGTCTTTTCTCGCCTTTTCTCTTGCCGCTTGCACCGCCGCATCACGCTTTGCCCTTGTCTCTTTGTCAGGGAAAACTTTTCTAAACACTTTCTCAATAGTTATATTAAACAGTGGTATGAGCGACACAATATATATAGCAATTGCTAGCAGTGCCACCGCCCACACGCCAAGTAGCGGTTCGATTAACTCTAAGATATACCCACCAACGACACCTCCGGAGAGTGAATCAACATGTAATGAGTAATAATCCGCCATTGAAGGCTCCACAAGTGGTTCAGCAAAAATTTGCAAGAACAGCGCTGTGTTTACGGTAATCATCACCATTGCAAATTTCTTTGCAAATGTTCTTGCACCAACTGCGCCAAATGCGTTTACAATCCCAAGATAAATTAGCGCAAAGGGTACAAACACACCGGCATGCCCCAAAACGCCCAATAAAATATCATTTGTGAAATTTGTTATTGTGCCGAGAATGTTTTCATCTGCACCAAAAAGGGGCAATACAAGCCCAATTAGTAGAAAAAGCGCAAAGAAAATCTGAAATACAGCGGTCGCCTCTCTCCTGTATTTATCCTTCTCCGCTTGCACGGCATTTTTCGTACTGCGACTGCTTGTCCTCGTCGTCGAACTCCTTGTTGTGCTCTTTTTTGTTGTATCTTTTTTTTCAGCCAAAGCAATGACCTCCGTTAATTAAAATTGAGTACCACGGTAATCGCACCAACGATAAAGCAATATACCGCGAAGTAATTGAATTTATTTCCTTTCACAAGCCAGTTCACAGCGCCAATCGCTATATAGCCTGAGACAAATGCCGCAAGCATTCCTACAATATATGGCGCTAAATTATCTGGAAGTGCGTCGGCTTTAATGGCATCATATAGGGTCAGCATCGCCGCTGCCAGTGTAGCCGGCAGTGAAATAATAAATGAATATTTAACTGCGATCTCACGCCTTAGCCCTGCGAAAAGCCCTGCTGTAATCGTTGTTCCCGAACGACTTATCCCAGGGATTATCGCAAACAGTTGTGCAAAACCGATTATAAATGCATCTTTGACTTTGATGTCTTTTTGCGACTTTACCGTTTTTGTAAATTTCGATGAGGTAAATAAAATCGCTGAAGTTGCGATGAGTGCAAATCCGACAAACAAAGGTGAGCCAAAAAGCTCTTCCACTAAGTCACGAATTGGGAGCACCAAGAACAGTGGTATCAGTGATAGAATCATCATAAACAGAAAATTCCGATATGGTCGCCCTTGTACATTTAGTGCCTTACCCTTTGGCGCATCGCCAATTGCAGACAGCAATTCTTTAATCAGCTCAATTATATCCCGCCAAAACGCCACGATTACGGCAAGAAATGTGCCAAAATGCAAAATGACATCAAGGAACATATCCGATGCGGTCGAATCCGATATTTGCAGTAAGTCCCCCATTATAACAAGGTGCCCTGAGCTAGAAATCGGCAGAAACTCTGCCAATCCTTGCACCACACCCATGATTATCGCCTGAATATAAGTCAATTTTTCACCTCGTATGATTTTTAGTTATATTGATAGTATATGATTTACATTGAAATTTTTGCCAGCTAATTCATAAAATCCGATTTCAACCATACATTATATTCTACATCAAAATTATTCTCATGTCAACGATTCTACTGTTAATTTTATATAGTCCTGCACTGCTTGTCATGTCATGCTCTGCTAAAACAGTACATTTTTTATAAGTAGAGCATTTACCCCAAGTAAGTGAGTGCGTTTTTATGATAACTATATCCCCTCTTCGCCCACATATTCTCTATTCTCCTCAACTCCCTTAAAACTTCTGGGTCCACCTCGCATATGCCGCTGATTTCTCTTGACTTTTTGCCGAAATTTAGATATAATTTTCTCATAACTTTTTTAGATATAGCAGTGGAAGTTTATCCATTTTAAGCCTGTTATCAACATACCGACTGAACAAAAAATAAAATTACAAGGGAAAAATTATGAAGATTTCAAAGAGAATTAGTGACATGCAATTTTCTCCAATCAGAAAGCTCACTCCTTTTGCACAAGCCGCAAAAGATAGCGGCAAAAAGGTATATCATCTCAATATCGGTCAACCCGACATCGAAACGCCTAAGGAATTTTTCGACGCTGTAAAAAATTTTGATGAGAGCGTGCTTGCTTATTCCTCTTCGCACGGACATCCTGCCCTTCTCGAAAGCTTTTCACACTACTATAAGTCATATAATATCGACTTTACCACTGATGATATGCTCATCACTAATGGCGGTAGTGAGGCTCTTAATTTCGCTTTAACTTGTGTATGTGATGATGGCGACGAAGTTCTAGTGCCCGAGCCATTTTATACAAATTATAATGGATTTGGCGCCGCAGTTGGCGTTAGCGTAGTTCCAATTACCACAAAAGCCGAGAATGGCTTCAAGCTTCCAAAAAAGAGCTTTTTTGAAGAGAAAATTAATTCTCGCACAAAGGCGATCTTGCTTTCCAATCCTGGCAATCCCACCGGCGCTGTATATACAAATGATGAGATTTTCATGTTATGTGACATTGCAAAACAGCATGACCTATATATAATTTCCGATGAGGTTTATCGTGAATTTGTCTATGATGGCCTTGAATATTTAAGCTTTGCACAAATCCCCGAAATCGAGGACAGGGTAATCATCATCGACAGCATTTCCAAGAGATATAGCGCATGCGGTGCGAGAATCGGATGCCTCGCTTCAAAAAATAAGGAATTTATGGCGCAGGCTATGAAGCTTTGCCAAGGCAGACTGTGCGTACCGATAATTGAGCAAATCGGTGCCGCCGCTCTTGCCAATGTCTCTAAAGGTTATATGCAAGCCGCCTTCACTGAATATCAAAAAAGACGTGATATTGTTTACACTGCACTTTGCAGTATGGACGGTGTAGTTTGCAAAAAACCACAAGGCGCGTTTTATATCATCGCAAAGCTTCCAATTAAAAACGCTGAAAATTTCGCTAAATGGATGCTCACTGACTTTAGCCTTGACAATGCGACCGTTATGATGGCACCTGCTGAAGGGTTTTATGCGACAAAGGGACTTGGCAGGGACGAAGTTCGTCTTTCATATGTCTTAAAGCAAGAGGAGCTTGAGGCTTGTATGAAGATTTTCGCAAAAGGGCTTGCCGCTTATCGAGAAATTGAAAAATAGGATTGTTTCTTTCGTTTTCACTATCCTGCTAAACAAAAAACAAAATCAAACTGCACCGAGTTGACTGAAACAACTCGGTGCAGCTTTTCATTAAACTTTTTGATAATTTGTCATGAACTTAATGTAATCCCTTGGGCTCAAATCGTAGATCTTCTTAAAGCAAAGCGTGAAAGTGTCAGGGTTTGTAAACCCGCAAATCTCACTGCAATTTTTAATGTTAACACCCGTCAATAGAATTTCCGACGCCACTTCAATCCTGCAATGATTGACAAATTCCATCACGCTGTATCCAAGATGTTTCTTAAACAGGCGGCAAAGATAGCTTTTATTAATAAAACAATCATTGGAAATTGTGTCTAAGTTGATTTGTCTGCGGCAATTCTCTTTAATATAATTTACCACTTTAATTAATACATCAGGGAGCAACGCTGATAGGTTGTTATCGCTTTTCTCGCCCGACTGTGCAACATTTTGGCATATATACACGAAAATATTAGCTAAATTTGTTTCGCTGATGAATTTTCCAATGGCATTTGTCCCCTCAACACTCGCCCTTAGATTGTCCAAGAGCAAATCAATTTGCACCCTTTGGGCGTAATCTGTTTTTATTATTCTAAACTTATCACTTGCAAGTATTTGACCTAACACCGGTGAAAACTTATTTACAACTGTGGCGGGAACATGAATTACACAGCCGCTAAAACTAGCTGTTTCCTCAAGAGAAAGCTTATGCAATGTCAGCGGCGACATTATAATAATATCATTTTTTACAAGCGCAAAAGAGTTTTTATCAATTTGCAATTCCACTTCAGAATTGCAAATAAAAACCTCTAAACTCTGATGAATATGCCAGCCATTTATCCGCTGCATACTAATCGTGAAATCACTTATATTAATATTATCATGGTTCTTTTTGTTCGACATAATCCCCCCAGCGCTTACTAGCATTTAATTGGAGTTTTCAATACCTGTTTTATTGACATTATATTATATATAAAATATAATGTCAATAAAAAAACTGCAAAGCGATTTTAATCACTTCGCAGTTTTTCATGTTCATGATACATGTTCCTTACAGCTATTTGCCAAGAAAATCCTTAACTGTAGGTTTCCAAGTTCTGTTGTACTTTTTAACCCCTACATAGTCACAAAAACTTCCTTTATCACCACTGTCAATTGCAACGACACGTCTATTCATTGCACTAGGTGATACATCTGCCCAAACTCCGCTATCAATGCGCTCCTCTAGGAGCAATATTGACGCTATCCACTCTGCGTCTGAGAAGGTGCAATGTCCCCACTTATCGGAATATGCGCATCGGAACATCTCACTGTATCCCTTTTCACGGACAAGAGCCTCATATCCTTGCACCATCGCAGGATACACGAGCCCATCACCTGTTGTATGTATACGAAGTAGCGGCACTTTCGGCTCACCGACATGTGTGCGCCCAGGTTTAGCCCAGTATTTAAGAGCACAAGCATCAGCTTTTATCCTCTTTGTCGCATTGATTTTCTCAATGTCCTCTTTTACGCTTAGCCCTGCTCGCTCATATAGCTTTTCGACCACCATGCGAAATTCCGCATCGGCATTTTCGTAAAACTCAAAATAGTCTACATTGTCATTGAATTTTAGCTGTCCTCTGCCCGAAAGCTCAAGCATTGTCGTCCCAAAAGCGTTTTCGGACGGTAGCAACAACAGCATACTCTCATATGCGCCGCGAGCGAATGAATCGATGTCTTCTGCGCTACTCCTCGGATACGGAATATCTGCAAAAGCACCCCATGCAGGCCATTGCCCAATCGCCATCGCCATTGCAATTCTCGCTATCCCAGCATCACTTTCAATTGCTTTTCTGACAGCCGCTTGCCAATCTCTGCCGATTTTCTCAATTTCCTCACCGGCAACAGGAAGTCCTGCCACCGGAAGCTCCGGAGCAATGAGCGCCTTTAGCGCAAACAGTCCATCAAGATGGGTGTTTGCCATCCAAGGGCTTGTTGACGCTCCTGCCGCCACCGCACCATCAATTCTGTCTGGATGAATTTCTGACATCGCAATTGAAATCGTTCCGCCGCCCGAGCAGCCATATTCAATGGTTTTCTTTGGCTTTTCAAAATAGTACTCAAAAATGTCAAATACACTTAGCATATCATGAATTTCATGTGCAGGATCATAATTCGTCATTCTCTCCGGTCTGCGCTTCAACCCACACATCGCATATCCCATTTCCAGAAGTTTCTTTGACAGCGAAGAATCACTTTTTATTATGTAGTCTAAATCAGCGAGCAACACACCATTCCAATTGTTCGGCCGTCTGATTAAAAACTCTGTGCCCCTCATTGGAATTGTTGATTTTATCTGCTCAAATCTTAAATCAGAATTTTCCAAGTTTAAGTTCTCACTTTGTGGCAAGTTCCATGTTGGATTTTCTAAATTAGCCATATTCGCCCCCTCTAATTATTGCGGAATATACGGTAATATCTGTGTTAGGAAGCCCATAAGAACGACTATAATCGCACCGCCGATTCTTGAGGAAATCGCCGCAAAAGGCATAAGCTCCATTCTGTTTGCCGCGCCAAGTGTCGCAATGTCACCGCCGCCGCCTGCATTTGCCATACAAAGTCCTGCTGTAAGCGCTGACTCGATAGCTTTGAATTTGACGAACAGTCCGAACACCGCTGCACCGAGTGCACAAGATGCAACCGCTGTGAAAATCAAGATGAATACCACTGGATCTGTGATTGTGTCGATGAGAATTTGGAAATTGATAAGAGCCGCACCAACACAGAATAGAACTGCTTTAATCAAGTTTGCACCGATGAATTTATACCAGTAGTTTGCCGCAAGTTCAACTTCTCTAGGAAGTATTCTAAGTACTTTACAAGCAATTGCGAGCAAAATCATAAACGCATAGTAGTGAACTTGTGGTACAATGCTACTTAAGATACGAGCGGCAATGAAGAGAACGAAAGCCACTAGCATACCAGCGCCGAGATGGTGCAATGTAGGCTTGAAGTTAATCTCCGCTTCATCAAGTGACTCGTCAACGCCTTCCATTAGGACGCCTTCGCCTGAAAGTTTTGGAAATTTCTTTGCAATTTGAAGTGAAAGTGCACCGAAGAAAATCGCAATGATGTTTCCAAGTGCACCAACTGCATTGAGTTGTGATAAGAAGATATCAATATTAACACCATATGCCTCTGAGTAGATCATCGAAAGCGCTGTTGCGTCAGCCGCACTCAAAATCGGCGCCGCAATCATGATGATTGTATTGTTAAATCCATAGCCAAGGAGAATACCCACGACTGAAGTAATTGCAAAGCAAGTTATGATACAGCCGAAAATCGCAATAAAATATCTAAGCCCCGCACTTGCAATTGTGCGTCTATTCATACCAAGAACTGAACCCGCAATTAGCGTTACAACGATGAAATCCATAAAGCCCCATTGAAGCGCGAAGGTTCTTAGAAGTGTGACAGTCTCTTCGTTTAAGACGCCAAAAAATGTGAGTGCAGAGCCCCCGAGGATACAACCCATAATGCCGCCAGCATATTTGTTGAAAATCGGTGTCTTGTCTGCAATAAAAAATGTTACTTCACCAAGAAGCATGCTTATCGCAAATGCCCCAACCATGTTTTGGGGAATTGTGCCGGTGAGCACTCCCACCGTCGTTATCAAGCAGTATACAAGAAATAGTTGCCAAGGTGTCTGAAGAATTTTAAATCCGTTCGCCTTTTCCATTTTTTGTCCCTCCATCTGTTATTTGAATGTTGCTCTCTCTAACCCAACATTCTATTAACATTAGATTAACATTATTTTAACAATTATTCAATATATCATATTGACCAATATGCTTGAAATATTGACATTTTTGCATTATAATCGATATTATAACAGAACCAAGCGATTAAGAATATCGTCTTTATTGGAAATGGCAACTTTAGGAGGTATTTTATGAAAAAGCTATCATTTGCACTCAGTTTAATTTTCGCACTCACCCTCCTCTCTCCAACAAAGGCATATGCAAATATGGCGGCGCCCACACCTGCCGACATAGGCTCTGCAATAACTTTTGAGCAAAATGAGAATATCGCAGTGCTCTCTGAAGTCATTGACATCACAGTAAGTGGAGACAGTGCGAAAATCGAGGCGACATATAATATGAAGAACCTCAGCGACAGCGCCGTTTCCACGCAGTCCATGTTCCTCTCTCCCAATATTAAAGACAGCGCAATTTCTGTCACTGTCAAAGGTGAGCCCATTGACTTTTTATCTGAAAGTTATACATTAAATCTGTCAACTGACGTCGATGTGAGCGACTGGGAGTTTGTTGTGCTCAATAGAGAAGAGCAAAGCCATAACAACAATAAAACAGTTGATACAATATCGTTTCTGCTGTCGTTTAACGCAAAAGAAGAAATTGATATCATCGTTAGCTATGACTATGAGCTTGGTGGCTACCCAAATTTAGACTTTAGTGCAAAGCGTGGCGAAATCGAGTATTATCTCACTCCAGCTGCACTTTGGCAGGATTTTTCAAATCTCACAATTAATCTATATCTTGATGAAGATATGCCGGTAATTTCACATAGCAATCTTAAATTTGAAGAGATTGATACCGCCGTGTATCAATACAGCTCAGATAAACTCCCATCGGAAAATCTTATAATTCACATCGACGAAAACTGGTATCAAAATATATGGAGCACGCTTAGAAGCCCATATTTATCGTTTAGTTTACTGCTGTTCTCGCCCTTAATCCTATTCGCACTTATCGTAATTATTATCATTATTTCAAGTATTCGCAAAAAAGCTCGCCGCCGTAAATAGCTTTGTTAAAATTTTATCCAAATCCACTTGCATTTTTTTGGATATTATGATATACTATATATAGGGAGGTTTGAGCTATTAAAAGCGCCAGAACATGAAATACACTTGTTATAACAAGCAGTTCTTATGTTGACGAGGAGAGAGTTATCGAGTTTTCGGCGGATGCTCTCAGGTGATACCCCATCTACATTTTTTTACAAAGCGCAAAAGAGATTTTGCGGACAAAGGAAAAAAGTGGGTAAATACAATTAAAGCTCATTGGCTATTATAAAATAATAATTTAGTTTTTAGGAGAATTTTTATATGTGCGGAATAGTTGGATATATCGGGGAGCAAAACGCTCTGCCGATTTTAATTGATGGGCTTTCAAAACTTGAATACAGAGGATATGACTCTGCGGGCGTGGCACTTTTTGAGAATGACGGTGTTTTCATTGAAAAGTCAATGGGTAAGTTACAAAACCTTGAAAACAAGCTCGTAGGCAAAGAAATTACTTCACATCTTGGAATTGGTCACACTAGATGGGCGACACATGGTGAGCCCTCTGACAGAAATGCACATCCTCACGCAAACAGCAATGAAACCATCGCTATAATCCATAATGGTATTATTGAAAACTATGTTGAGCTTGCGAAGTTTTTGCAAGAGGAGAGAGGCGTTAAGTTTAAGTCAGAGACTGACACTGAAATTATGGCGCATCTAATCGACTATTACTACAAAGGCGATCTGCTCGACGCCGTTTATGAGGCAACATATCGCACGAAGGGAGCATATGCGTTTGGGGTTATCTCAAAAGATGAGCCCGACAAATTGATTGCTGTTAGAAAAGACAGCCCCCTTATTATCGGGCTTGGCGAAAATGAGAACTTCATCGCGTCAGATGTACCTGCGATACTAAAACATACAAGAGATGTTATGTATCTTGAGAACAATGAATATGCATTGATTACAAAAGATGAAGTTAAAATTTTTGACAGCTTAAAACAACCTGTTAAACGCGAAGTTTCCAATATCACTTGGGACTTGGAATCTGCTGAAAAAGGCGGTTTTGAGCACTTTACGCTAAAGGAAATTTTTGAGCAACCACGCTCGATTCGTGACACAATTGCAAGAAATATCAGTGGCGATGTCCTCGCACTTGAGAGCGTGGACATTCCAAAGGAAAAACTACAAAACTATGATAATATTTATATCGTGGCATGCGGCACCGCTTTCCATGTCGGCCTCGTTGCCTCTCATGCGCTAAGAAGACTTTGTAATATGCGTGCAACTTGTGAAATCGCTTCAGAATTTAGATATTCTAATCCGATAATCACTGATAAGACATTGGTGATTGCAATTAGCCAGTCAGGTGAGACACTTGACACCTTGCAAGCTATTCGCATGGCAAAATCAAAGGGTGCGGATATTCTCTCTGTGGTCAATGTCGTTGGCTCCTCTGTCACAAGGGACTCCGACTATGTGTTCCTCACAGCGGCAGGTCCCGAAATCGGTGTGGCTTCAACCAAGGTTTTCACTGCACAAATGTCAGCTTTCTACATGCTAGCACTCGACTTTGCAAAAAAACTCGGGACATTATCTGAAAATGAAATCAATGAATTCCTCACTGAACTCCAAACAATCCCTGACAAAATTCAGTCGATGTTAGATCGCCAAGAGGAAATTCAAAGGATTGCAGACCTTGAATTCGACAATGAATCCGTGTTCTTCATCGGAAGAAATCTCGATGCGGAAATCGCCTTTGAGGCAAGCCTTAAACTTAAAGAGATTTCTTATATCAACTCATTTGCAATTGCAGCTGGCGAGCTAAAACACGGCACAATTGCACTGATTGAAGACGGCACACTTGTTGTCACAATCGCAACTCAAGATGAGCTATATGAGAAGATGCTCTCAAACATTCGTGAGGTAAAGGCAAGAAATGCACATATTTTCTCCATCGTAAAAGAAGGCGCGGCGGATATCGAAGAGGTGTCTGATATGGTGTTCTACATCCCTCACACGATGGATATACTCGCTCCACTCCTAAGCGTTGTCCCAACTCAGCTTTTCGCATATTATGTCTCTGTTGCAAGGGGTAACGATGTGGATAAGCCAAAAAATCTTGCGAAATCTGTGACGGTTGAATAATCTGATATTTCTAACTGTTTTCATTACAAATTTACAAAAAAATGCGATGTGTTCATACACATCGCATTTTTACATTTACAGGCTAATTCTTACAGACAATTATACGCAAATTCAATTTTTGCAATCAGACTTTCATCGGTGATGCCTGTCACATTTCTTATAGCCGAATTAATCCCCTTTTCAACAATTTCATTTTGCAAGCTGACGCTTTGTGCGTCATCATCGCATTTGAATTTAAGTGCTGCTGCTATTCCCTTGATGAGATATTCCACCGGATACCCATATCCATATGCTGTTAACAGCGGCTTCACTAGCCTATCTGTCGCTGACAGCTTTCTGAGTGGTTCTCTTCCTACTCGATTTACATCGTCATTTAGATACTTATTTCTAAAGCGAGCTAGGATTTTATCAATATATTTCATATGCTCTTGGCTATCGAAATCATATTTCTTAATCAATCCATATCCGCTCTCTTGCATTGCAAATTTTACAGCAATGCAAATCGCCTCATCTTTAATGCTCTCTTCAACTGTCTTGTAGCCATTTAGATAGCCAAGATAGGAAGTGATTGCGTGACCAGTGTTGAGTGTGAACAACTTCCGCTCTATATATGGCATCAAATCCTCTGCCAAATTCATGCCGACAATTTCAGGAATTTCACCTTTAAATCCACCTTTTTCAACATTCCATTCAAAGTAGTTCTCAACTACAACATCAATGAAATTATCGCTTCTTACAGGTGGGACAATTCTGTCCACTGAGCAATCCGGAAAGCCGATGAATTTAACGGCAAAAGCCTTTGCCTCATCGCTTAGATGTTCATAGACAAGCTCTTTTAGCGTCGTGCTCCCACGCACTGCATTTTCGCATGCGATGATGTTGAGATAGCTCTCGTTTTTGCTTGCAAGGCGAGTTTCAATGCCTTTTGCAATTGTGGGCGCAATAAATTTCAAAATCGTCAAGCCCACTGCTGTCGTAACTATATCAGCGCTCGCAATCTCGCTAATTAGTTTTTCATCATTTGAATTAAGTGCGCTGATATTACAAATTTTCTCCTCACTGCAAATCTCATCTTTAACGTGGATAGTATAGCATCTGTCCTCGTTAATCTTGTTAATAATTTCATCATTGACATCTGCAAACAATACATGATATCCTGCTTGCTCGAGAAGTCCGCCAATGAAGCCCCTGCCAATATTACCTGCACCAAGTTGTATAGCTTTTTTCATAAGCCCTCCTAAATAAGCATTTTTAGCACTTCTTGTACATCGCTTTCAGTTCTTAGTTTATCGCGTTTATCACCGTCCTCAACGATTCCGCCGATTTTCGCAAGTATATCAAGATGCTCATCGCCAAGTGCCGCAATTCCAAAAACTGTATATGCTTTTTCTTCTCCAAAATCCACACCATCAGGATATTGCAAGAATACGATACCTGTTTTCTTGACTTCTTTTTTCGCATCAGATGTTCCATGCGGAATTGCAACTCCAAGCCCGATATATGTGCTCACCACATTTTCACGGTCAATCATTGCGCCAATATAGCTGTCATTTACATAACCAAGATCGCGAAGCAACTCACCTGCCGCTGTGATAGCCTCTTCTTTTGTTACAGAAGGGAGATTTAGTTTAATATTCGCAACATTCATTACATCTGTGCCTGTCACAGCAGTTTCTTCAACCACCGCAGGAGCCTCTTCTTTCACTTCCTCTGGCACTGACGCTGTTTTGTCATTTTGTGCTGCAATGAGATTGTAGAGCTCTTCTAATTTTGGGTCTGCAAGGAAGTTTCCAATTGTAATAACCTGTGCTGTTTTAGCACTACTTTGTGCTCTCTCTTTTAAAACCTCTTGGCAAACTACAATGTCAGTCCCCTCAGGCACGCTATCCACAGATGAATTTGTTACGACAACATCTGTCCCAAGCCCTGCGATTTTTTGACGGAATTTCGTTGCGCCCATTGCAGAAGATCCCATTCCTGCGTCACACGCAAACACGACTTTTTGAATTTTTCCATCAGCCTTGATTCCCTTTGACTCGGCTTTCATGTCTGACACTGTTTGTTGTGCTTCCTCTAAGTCCTTTTCACCAAATGTCTTAACAATAATTGATGAGATTACAAAAGAAATCACTGTTGCAATTAAAACACCACCAAGTACCACTAGAGTGTCACCCTTTGGAGTTACCGCTAAATATGCGATGATTGAGCCCGGTGCCGGTGAAGCTGAAAGGCCCACTTCAAATGCTGAGTAGTAGAAAATTGTCACCGCTGAAGCCACGATTGGAGCGATTATAATAATCGGGTTCATTAAGACATATGGGAAATATATTTCGTGAATTCCTCCGACAAAGTGGATTAGCGACGCACCCGAAGCGGAGCTTTTTGTAACTTTATTTTTTGAGAATACCATATATGCAAGGAGCACTCCAAGCCCTGGTCCTGGGTTTGTCTCAAGCATATACATGATAGATTTTCCAAGCTCTTCGGCTTGCGCAAGCCCAATTGGCGTGAATATACCATGATTAATCGCATTATTCAAGAACAGCACTTTAGCAGGCTCGACGAAAATCGCAACGAGCGGCAATAGTCCGTGTTCAATCAAGAAATTAACTCCACCCATGAGAATTGCTAACACCGTCACCATGAATGGTCCGATTAGATAGTAGCCGATGATTGCAAGTAGCATACCGATGATACCGACTGAAAAATTGTTATACAGCATTTCAAATCCAGCTTTAATCTTGTGCTGATACGCCTTGTCGAGTTTCTTCATCACAAGTCCTGAAACTGGTCCAATTACCATTGCGCCAAGTAGCATAGTTTGCTCTGCACCAGCGATGACACCCATTGTTGCAATCGCACCTGTAATAGCACCCTTATCGCCGCCGACCATTTTACCACCCTGATAACCAATCAAAATCGGTAGAAGATATTGCAATATCGGTCCTACTAATGTTGCTAGTCTCTCATTTGGGAACCAGCCGGCTGGGATAAACAGCGCTGTAATCAGTCCCCATGCGATGAACGCACCAATATTCGTCATTACCATTCCGCTTAGGAATTTACCAAATTTTTGTAACTTAGTTTTCATTTCTTTCCCCAATCTTCTCATTTATTGCCTTTTTATAGAGGCGACCCAGAATCTTCTCAATCTCTTTTGAAATCAGCCCATTTTGCCCAAAGACCCCAAAATCTTTGTACTCAATCAGCCCCTCGCTTATTGTGCGAATTACCTCTTTTTGGATTGGCGTCGCCTCATATGGCATAAGCATTATTATTGCACCGAGAACTTTTTCGCCCTCGTTATTTGAAAAATCGTTTAAGATTTTCACAAAACCGAATTTGCAATTGTCCACCGCAAGAGTTTTACAATGCATGAAATACATCTCATATTCTGATAAATATGTACTGGCGATATTTTCTCTTGTCTTCAAATCACGAACGATTATGCTCTTTTTCTCTTCGTCCGACGCATACATATTTGCGGCTTTCCTAAAGATATCATCAATGGTTGCAATTTCATCGCTCCTAAACACCGTCACACTGTCGAGCAACGCAACAATCTCTGTCCCTAGCTGCGATAGATATAATATATTGTTCTTATACAAATACCCATCATCGCTTGGCACTTTCACAATTTTCGTTGGCGGTTTTGTCTTAATCCCCTTGACGATATCTTGTAATTTTGCTCTATCCTTATCCGTCAAATTCGGCGACACTTTTATATATTGATAGTCCACCTTAAGATCAACCGTTGAAATTATCAAATCGACATTATGCTCTAAAAGCCTTTCCACATTAATTTCAAGCACAGAAATAACATCAAGAATTTCGATATTCTTAAACTCGTTTTTCAGTTTAATTGCAATCATCTTTGATGTACCAACTCCCAAAGGGCACGCAATTACAACTTTAATATTCTTGTCTAAGGATTTTGTCTTCTCGCTCGCCACGCAAAAATGCATTGCTATAAATCCAATTTCCGCTTCTGGAATTTCGTCAACTTGCATTATGTTTTTTATAATTTCGCAAGCATTTGCCGTAGCTTCATACATGGTTTTATAGTTTTTCTTAAGCATGTCAAGCTGAGAATTTTGTATGCGAATTTGCATGGATAGCCTTGACAATGTGGGTTTCATATGCCTTGTTAGATCCTCAATTAACATCTTATTGTCAATTAGACTGATGTCACATTGCTCTTCTACTGACAAAATCATCTTGAGAACAAGCTCTTCCACATTTATTTGATAATCACTGGCAATGCTTTCATTCTCCTTGATCCAAATGTTTACACTCATGAGTTGCATTGCGATGTGGGAGGTTTCCTCCTGTGTCATTGCAATTAGAAGTTTTTCTTCAATTGCACCACTGATTTGCCTTGCTAGCGCATATTCTGGCAGGAGTGAAATTCGAAAAAACCGCTCTCTTTCAATTTTCATCTTATCAGTGTATTCATTTCGCCTAATTACAATTAAGAGATACAAAATCAGTCGGATAAATGCATTATCCGTGAATTTTACATATAGCTCTTTTTCTAGATTTATTAGAATTTCTTTCACGACGGCGATGTTTTTTGGCAATAGGAAGTCAAAAATTCTCGCTTTTTCGACGGAGCCGCCCTCCTCTTTTGAGATGAGGCTCAACATAAGCTCAACGGGTACATATTCGTAGAACAGCCCAAGAATCGCTCTTCTTATCTGCGGCTCATCGCCCTCGACATATGCCCCGACCCCTGGTTTTCTGACCAATTTTACCCTGTAAGTCTCAAGGAACTCCTGTGCATAGTCAAGGTCAGCCCCCAACGTGCCATCTGAAATTTTCAAAAACGAAGTGAAATAAAAGGATTTAAGCGGCAAAGTTTCATATAAGAGCTCGCTTAAGATAAAGCATCTACGCTCCTCTTTTGTAAAAAAATTGTCCATTTTTACATCTTCAAGGAGTGCTAGCACCGCATTTGCGTCCTCAATTCTTAAATAAATTCCGACCCCTGTTTTCTTAACTAGCTCAATTTCATTCGAAGAAAACCACTTTTCCACTGTTGGCATTTCGCGCAACACAGTACGCTGACTGATTTTCAATATGTTTGAAATCATGAGCACTGTGCCGGGATTTTGAGGGGTAAATTCAGTTATTATTTTTATAATCGACTTCTGTCTTGAATTAAGTTTCATAACTCCATCCATTCTTCATCTAACCAAATCGCTTTTTTATTTCTATTTTTTAACTTCGTTCAAGAGTGCCTCTCTGACATAATCAAGGCTTGAGGCAGACATTGAAAACTCATCAAGCCCCATATCTAGGAGCATCTTGCTCGCTTTAATGTCACCTGCCATCTCACCACACATGCCCACTTTGATACCTGCTCTATGCCCTGCATCTATCACTTGCCCGATTGCTTTTACCACCGCTGGATGGAAATAGCTGTATTTGTCAGCGATTTTCTTATTCCCACGGTCAACTGCAAGCAGATATTGTGTGAGGTCATTCGTGCCAATGCTAAAGAAGTCAACCACTTTAGCAAATTCGTCTGCAAGGAGCACGCAAGAGGGGGTTTCAATCATAATTCCGACTTCCATTTTTTCATCGAATGCAATTCCCTTATCGCGCAACTCGGTTTTACACTCCTCAACAATCGTCTTAACTGACATATACTCTTCGACTGAGATAATCATTGGCACCATCATTCTCACATGACCAAATGCCGACGCTCTCAAAATCGCTCGAATTTGCTCTTTGAACATATCCTTCATCTCAAGGCAAATTCTCACTGCTCTCCAGCCAAGGAAAGGATTTTCCTCTTTTTCAAACTCAAAATATGACAGCTCTTTATCGCCGCCGATATCAAGTGTTCTTATTGTAAGCTCACCAGTGCAAATTTTCGCCGCCTCTGAATATGCGGCGAATTGTTCCTCCTCTGTTGGAAAATGTGAGTTTTCCATATAGAGAAGTTCACTTCTAAACAGCCCCACTCCATTATTGTTAAGGGGAAGTGCATTTCTCACATCTCCCACATTACCGGCATTGATGCAAAGATGAATTTCTTTTCCATCTTTTGTGACAACTTTCTCACTTCTAAGCGCTGTCAGTCTCTTTTTGTTCTCAAGAAATTCCTCTCTCTTCGCTATATACTCTTCTTTTGTCGCATCATCAGCTTGCAAAATCACATCGCCGATTTTTGCGTCCATGCACACAGTCTCACCGCTCTCAACTTTTGACATCAAGCCTTTAATCCCGACTAAAATCGGAATGTCCATACTCTTTGCAATGATATAGACATGGCTTGTGACGCCGCCTTCTTCTGTCAGAATTCCCTTGACAAATTTTGTGTCAATTTTGACTGTGTCTGAGGGATATAAGTCCCTTGCGACAACTATAACTTCTTCGTCAATCGAGCCAAGATCTGGCAGTATGATATTTTTTAGCTTGCTCATATATCTCTTGCCAACATCACGAATATCCGCACTACGCTCTTTCATATATGCATCGTCCACCATCGAGAACATAGTCGCCACTTCATCTATCGTCTCATGCACTGCCTGCTCAACATTTTTATTCTGAGATCTGATCTTAGAGATAACACCCTCTACAAGAGTGTAGTCACCCGCAATTTCTGTATGTGCAGAAAAAATGTCATTCTTTTTTGCAAGCTCTTCAAGCTCAGTGAGCACCGCCGCTTTTACATCATTAAACTTTTCAATTTCACTGTCAATGTCAGCTTTCGCCACAATATATACTGAAGGATTTAAGTCAACTTCTTCATATTTAAATACAGGGGCAACCACAATGCCCATCGAGGCGGTTTTTTCTACTTTTAACTGTTGCATGTCAATCTCCTTTGAAATTATTATTCACCAAAGCCATTTTGGAAGAGCTCCGAGATTTTAGCCATTGCAGCTTCCTCGTCATCACCTGTCACAACCAGTTCAACTTCTGTCCCGAATTTAACAGCCGCCGCCATAATTGACAATACGCTTTTTGTCTCAATCACTTTGCCATTTGCGTGTAATTTGATGTCTGAAGAAAATTGTGTAGCCGCTTTTGATAGTACGCTTGCAGGTCTTGCATGTAGACCAGCCTCATTTTGAATTGTAAATTTTTGTGATAACATAGTAATTTCTCCTTTTATAATTTTAATGTTTATTATTCCCTAATTCTATTTTATATTATAAATTCTAATACTTCAAGACAAAGACATTGTTAATTTGTCATTAATATTTAATGACAAGATTGGAGTAATTGTCATAACTCAATCATCACTTGTGCAAGCTGTCTAATTCCACCAATTGTTCTTCGTCAACATGCATAAAAACTACTTTGTCTTCGTTTTTCCAACATTTAATTTTTGCATTTGGGAACATTATAAAATTTTATTCGTCAATAAAACATGCAGTTGATAACAAACAGATACAACATGTAATTAAAAACAATATGGAGGCACTTATAATGAAAAATAAAATCTTAGCAACGACACTTAGCACGGCACTCATTCTATCAATGGGTACATCGGCATTCGCACAAAACACTGCAATCACATATAACAGCGATATAACGGAGGACATTGCACCAATGGCGGAATTTACAGGCGCATTATTCACAGTTAACGAAGTCAATTTTGAGCAAAGCCACATTGTTGTACAAAACGAAGATATCGGCGAGCTAATCGTACATATAAGCGATGACACATATATAATCGACAACGAAAGCGGTGTAGCGCAATCACTCGCCGACATCGAAGCTTCAGATGAAATTTATATTTACCATTCAATGGCAATGACTTTATCTCTACCTGCACAAACAGCAGGATATGCAATTGTTACTAATATTGAAGATGAGAACTTTGTCGCAGGTTTCTACACAGTCGAAGAAGTTCGCGTAAATGAAGATATGTCCGTGACTATTCTTGCTGATGGCGGTTCAATTAACATCACAATCGGCGCCGCTACAAACTTGTCATACTATGATAATGAGTCAATAATGACAAAGCCAATTCACTTTGAAGAGGGTGCTAATTTCTTCGCTTGGTACGATATCGTTCTAGGGTCATATCCAGCGCAGACATATGCGGATAAGGCAGTCTTGCTTCCAACTGAGGATGAGAACGGTGAACTACCCATAGATGAGTATTCATATAGAAATTTAACCATGGGCGAAATAACAGAAATCGGAGAGGATTCAATCACCGTTAAAACAGACTTCAATAGTATTTTAACTTTCATGACACAAGACAGTCTAGGACTTGACTATGAGACAAATCTGCCGCTAAATCTTAGCAATCTTGAAGTCGGCGATGATGTTTTCGTCTATCATGGACAAAGTATAACTGCAAACGATGATGTCTTCAATGCGCAGTTCATTTTAACTGGTTCTAAGGAGGCAACAGCTCCTAAATATGTGACCGTGGAGCATTTAGTTCGCAATTCTGACGGCACAATCACAATTACCACAGATGAAAGTGCGAATTTATATGAAATTTCGAGCCATGTCTCTGTGTCCCCATTTTTAACAAAAAACATTGTAACACTTTCTGATATTCACATGGGCACTAATCTTCTTATGTGGATTGATGAAGAGACAAATCAAGCGGAAAGATTAGTAATCGTTCCACATGACGATTATGAATTTACAATAATTCGTGAAGGCGATATTGCAATCGGCAAAGGCTATGTTGAAAATTCCGTTGCAATGGTGCCGCTAAGACTAATGGCGGAGACTTTTGGCTATACTGTGACTTGGGACGCTAACAGCAATTCAATTAAGCTAGAAAATGACGAGAACAGTGTCCATCTTTATCTTGACTCCGCAGATTATAGTTACAGCTCAAAGAGCATGATTACAACCGATGTAATGCACCCACTTAGCGCTCCTGCTTATATCAACGATGAAGGCGTGACATATGTCCCTGCGGATTTCTTCAATGAAATCGGATTTTCACTAGAACTATACGGCACAACAATGTATTCATAAATAAATTTATAATAAAGAATTGCACCCTTATGGGGTGCAATTCTTTATTGTTACTGTCAAAAAACTATTCAACAAAATTAAAATTATCGGAAGGAGGGTGGGATGGAGCGGAACTATCAGAGTTCCCTCCACCCTTTAGAGTAAATGCACCACAAAGGGTGCATTTACGGATAATCCCTCGCAAGGGTTCAGAAAAAGTCCTTTGGACTTTTTCTGTCTGAGAACTGCACCCCATCGGGGTGCAGTTCTTGTTACTAACTTAAAATTTTTCCATCCACTGAAAATGTCACGACCCTGCACGAAATATCTTTACCGCTGTTTTTCACAGCATTCATCGTAGCACTCGCAATTCCCGTACAACAGGGCACTTCCATCCTCACCACCGTTACACTATTAATATTATTGTTTTTAACAATATTCGTTAGTTTTTCTGTGTAATCGCAATTGTCGAGTTTTGGACATCCGATGATTGTGATTTTATCTTTCATGAATTCGCTGTGGAAATTCGCATATGAGTATGCGGAGCAATCTGCGGCAACAAGCAAGTCCGCATTGTCATAATATGGCGCTTGCTCCGGCACAAGTTTTATCTGTACTGGCCATTGCCTGAGCGCAGAGCCATGCTCAATATTTTTAACATTGCTTTCACTAAATTTCTTCGCAACGCTACTTGGACATGCCGTCGGCATCTGAATTTTTGCTCTTTCCACAATATCCTTTTCGGAAAAGCTGATTGCATCAACAGGGCAATTAGGCAAACAACGCCCAAGCCCGTCGCAAAACTGCTCCGATGTCACCACCGCTTTCCCGTCTATCATCTTAATTGCGCTTTGCTGACATGTCGCCGCGCATATACCACAGCCAATGCATTTTTCGCTGTCGATTTTTATAATTTTCCTGCTCATCAATAATCTCCTAGTTTACTTTCACTTCATTCATCTTACAAAAAACCATCATGTCTTCTTTTCTTTCCTATATTATATATTATTGTCAGATAAAATCACGCCATTACAACAAAAAGAAATCATAGAGCAACCTTAATATACTTCAACTTTCAATTACGAAAATTTATAGTTCACACAATGGGCAGGGTCTCGCAAAGTAGAAACCTTGTGAGAATTTCACATTGTTATTCATAACTTGCTCTTGAATTTCTTCATCAGACACAAATTCAGCAACAACTTCAGCATTAATTAGCCTAGCCATATAACAAATCGAATCAAGAATAATTCTGTTTTCATCAGACGTTGTAAGATTTCTAATAATATCCCCATCTACTTTTATAATATCAGGCTTTACGCAAATGATTGAAGTATATGTCGCAAATCCGACTCCAAAATCATCAACTGCAATTTTACAGCCCAGTTTCCTCACATCGCCTAAGAACTCAAAAAGCTCCCCTGAATTGTAATTTTCCGTCTCAACAAACTCAATAATCACTTTTTCAGGATGTGGATGTGATTTAATCCTCTTCAAAAACCACGCCTTAAACTCCTCGGACTGAATATCAAAAAGCGAAATGTTCAAACTCAGTTCAGTGTCCCTCGTTTCAAACTCAAGAAGAGCCTTATTTATCATAATTTTACTGAGTTGCAAATAGAGTTTGAGTTGCTTTGCTGCATCTAGGAAATCTGCGGGGGAACGAAGTTTACCCTCTTGATCATAAATTCTCATGAGCGCTTCAAATTTTGTTATCGTGCCGCTCTCATTGTCACGTATTCCTTGATAGAACGGAACTACTTTGTCGTTTTTAATCGCATAGTTTAAGAGATCGAATTTTTCCACATTTTTTTTTGATTCTGCAATTATTAGTTCTCTTTCATTAGCAACAATTAAAAAATTGTTTTGCAACTTCCTATTTATCCAAAATGCACTTTTGCATCTATTCACTAAATCTTCGCCAAAGGCAACAGCAAATCGAGAAACTCCGCCAAGTGTTGTCTGCTCCGCTGTAATCAACTCATATTGCTCATGATTTGTCTTCATCAAGTTTAAGAAATCCTGATCACTCATGTCGTCATTTGCTACCGCCATAAATGTTTTATATGTATGAGCATATACATGAATCAAATGGTCAATCCCCATTTGCTTATATGCCATATTTCCCATTGCCAAAATCTCGGTGCAGGTCTTGTTGTACTCCTCCTCACCAAAAGTCGCAATCATAATATCCGCATTCATTATATCGGTCATGCAAATCTTATTGAACTTCTTAGTTTCCATATCAATTAAATATTGATCATAGCTTAAAATATTAAATCTACGGTCCATTTGGGGCTGTGCTTTATTTGCATTTTCCATTATATGACGCCTCCTGATAATTCTATATAATACAAAGTCATTCTATCACTATTCGAACATTAATGCAAGTAATTTTTAATTTATTTTTTGCATGGCTTGAAGAAATAAGTTGCCCTCATTATTTCTAAATATCTGATTGTGTCGCACTGCTACGAGAATACCAATTGACTTTATCTTTATCCTATGTTAATATTAAACATGCACTCACTATACAAGCTTGCAATATAAATAATAAAAGGTGGATAGTAAATGAAAAAAACAATACTATTAGATTTAGACGGAACACTTCTTGGTACAAATGAGGACATGTTCTCAAAGAATTATACAGTCAGTCTTTCAGGTCATCTAGCCAAATTAGGATTTGACCCACATGCCATTGCCAAAGCGCTTAAAGACGGCACTTATGCTATGTTCAAAAATGATGGCTCAAAGAGAAATGACCTTGCTTTTTGGGACGCTTTTGAGCAGTCTAGTCAAATTAAACCAGCTCAAATTGAAAGCGCTATCTATGAATACTATACAAATGAGTTCGACAAAGTTAAGATTTGTTGCACCGCATATGAGCATAGTAAAAAAATCGTCGATTTACTTAAATCAAAAGGTTATACTCTTGTTTTGGCAACAAATCCATATTTACCAAGAATTGCGACATGCAAGAGAATCGAATGGGCTGGACTGCATCCTGACGATTTTTCCTATATAACAACATTTGATAATAGCCACTTTACTAAAAACAATTCAGGTTATTATAAAGAATTGCTTGAAAATCTCGGACTTCGTGGCGAAGATGTCATCATGGTCGGAAACAGCACTTCCGACGATGGCGTTATCACAGAGTTCGGCGCAGAATTTGCGTTGGTTACGAATAATCTTGTGGACAATGCCACTGTGGCACCTCCTACAATTTTCAAAGGCACTTTATCAGAGCTCTATGACTTTTTTGATGAAAATTACTAATTGTCAAAAATGCTAATCTTATAATAATAGAATTCACAGACGATGATTTGAATTAAACGCCTGAGCAGTTCTTGCACTTTAGTAAGTGCAAGAACTGCTTTTTTTACTATTAGAGAATGCCAACTCCAAATAGCTTGACTTTGGCAAGTCACTCCTATGCAAATTCACACTTGATTGCCTCAAGTGCTTTTTGCACCATCGCACGCTGTGTCCCGATATTAAAGCGGACAAAATGTCTTCCCTCAACTCCAAATATCGTACCATCATTTACAGAGCAACCTGCATTTAGGAATTTTTGCAAAAGCTCTTCTTGTGTTAAATTGTATTCTGTAAAATCCAGCCACATTAGATATGTCGCATCGGGGATATATGTCTTGACCTTTGGCATATTCTCCTTGATAAATATGTCAACAAGCTCACAGTTCTTATATAGATAGTCAAGTTGCTCGTCCACCCATTGCGCTCCGTATCCATAGCACACTTCTGTCGCTTTGAGCCCGAACATATTCACCCCAAGATGCCAGTCATCAATAAGCCCTTTTACTTTATTTCTAATTTCCTCATTTTTTATTACTGCAATCGAAGATGCAAGCCCTGGGATATTGAATGTCTTGCTTGGTGCTTGTGCAAGAACAGACAAACTTTCCGCTCCCTCCACATTGAAAATTGAAGTGTGCGTACTCCCTTTATATATAAAATCACAATGAATTTCATCAGAAAAAATATAAACATTATATTTTTTGCACAGTGCAACAATCCTTTCAAGCTCTTCTTTTGTAAAAGCTCGCCCTGTCGGATTGTGAGGATTACAAAGAACAAATACCTTCACATCGCCCTTCTTGAATTTATTTTCAATGTCCTCAAAATCGAATGTATGCACGCCATCTTTCATAATTAGCTTAGAGCTGACCAATGTCCTCTTTGACCCATCAATTATGTGATAGAACGGAAAATAAACAGGCACTGTCAGCATGACACCGTCACCCTCTTTAGTTAGAGCATACAGCATGAACGCCATAATTGTCTTAACTCCCGGCACAGAGAACATCTCCTCTTTTTTTACCTCAAGTGAGTATCGCTCCTTGCACCATTTGATATAATTGTCGTAGTAAGCCTTCGATGGTGCTGTGTAGCCAAAGGTATCGAATGCCGCTCTCTCAACAATGGCTTGCTTTAACTCGGGAAAAACTTCAAAATCAGTATCGGCAATTGCAAATGCCATCAATTTTTTATCGCCGTCCATACCTTGGATGTCCCATTTTACGCTGTCAGTTCCAAATCGACTAAACTCTTTGTCAAAGTTATACATATTACCTCCAAATTAAATTTATATTTTATAATCGCAAACAAAACAGATTTCTAAAGCAGCTTGTTGTAGTCAATAAACAACAGAGCTGCTAATGGAATGCTATCTTGCAAAAATCATAACATATCTGTCTGCAAAAAACAATGAAGAAATTGTTATAATTTTTACAATAAACAGTGTCGTATTTCCCGCTTGCTGTGTTGCACGAACAACCTCCGTTTAGCTTGTTAATACAAACATAAACGGAGGTTCAGAAAGTGCTGTTGATTGCCGTGTAATCTTAATCTAATTTCTAATGTCCTTTTTTACAAAAACCACACAACCAATTATGCTGATAGCAACTGCAAGCAGTAGCAAGGATAAGGCGCCTAAGGCTAAATTCAAGTCATATCCCATGCCCCACACACTGTTGTATAAATCAGGCATCAATCTAATCATTCCGATATTCATATAGGGCAAGAAACTATTCCTCACTAAGCTAGATGAAATAAATAGTGCTCCGACTGGCGCTGATAGCATATAAAGCATCATGGTCACGCCAAGGCTGGCAATCGCACTTTTTGTAACAGTGGAAAGCGTCACTAATAGCGCAATGACAAGCGCCATCCCACCTAGTGTAACAATAATCTCTGAGAAAAGGAATGCAAAGTAGTTTTGCGAGGATACAACTCCATCAACGGCATTTGTAACATCAAGCGCAAAATCAGAAAAACCAAATACCACGCCTGAGGCAATCGTACTGAACAGGACGGACAAGACGAGCAGCCCCAACCCAACAATGACGAGTGCAGTCAACTTTGCAAAAAATATACTTTGACGTTTCACAGGACGAGCAACAAGCATTCTAATCGTACCTTTAGTAAACTCACTTGACATGATTCCACTGCCCATGAAAATTATCAAAATCGTGATAGCCATCACAGATATTTCAATTGAGGTATATGTGCTCGTTCTCGCATCTGTGAGCAATTCAT
>CAYJIE010000015.1:0-36660 GCA_964370145.1 uncultured Oscillospiraceae bacterium | reverse complement strand
GGCGTCTTCTCTCTTTTGTGATATCGTCGTATTTATGCGTAAAGTTTACATAGTAGCAAGCCGGACACATTTGAATATCATACCAAACTGAGCTAAAGTTGTCATATTTCTCACGCAAGTCAGGAAGATGTCCGATTGGTTGGATTTCTTCGGCATCGATTTTGTTTGTCATAATGATAGCGTCACAAATTGGGCAGAAAGCCTTGCCCTGTAAGATATTATCTGAATACTCGTCGGGCTCGATAAGTCCGTAGAATTGATGTCCTGTGAGAGTGAGCTCTCTATCGGCGTCAATTCTGATATTTTTATCTGCAGGTGGTGGCGAAATTTTTGTAAAGCCGTTGAATGTAGCCTTTTCGCCTTTTGGTAGTTTCTTTGTCTCTTTTTCTGCGATACCTTGTTTTTTCTCAACCTCAGCTCTTGATTGCGCATCGACTTGCATTGCTTGCGCACCGAAAGTGATATTGTAATTATACATACGCTCGCAGAGCGTCGAGATGATGTCAAATGTCGCCTCGGGATTTTTTGCGGAGAAGTCGAGAAAGTTATCTCGAGTTAGAAGAATTGTGCTACAATCATCAAGGGCTACATTTGAAGCAGAGCGAGGGAGGCTGTTAAACATACTCATCTCGCCAAACATCTGACCTGCACCAAGCCGTGCTAGCTCAGTTTGACCTTTTGTACCATAGTTCAAGTAGACGCCAATTGTACCCGAAAGCACGATATACATGGCATTACTATCAGTTGAACCCTCTTGAATTATTACATCGTCTTTGCTAAACTTTGTAAGATTTGCAATTTTAACCAGTTTGCGGACATCAATCATACAAAGACCTCCTCAACTTGTATTTTGACAAAATTGTGTGTATTTATGTTTTAGCGCTGAAATTTAATAGCTAAAGTGCCATTAAAATAATAATGACACTAATGATAGCATAACATTCTAATGGTAGAAAGTCAATATCAATGTATAAAATGTATTGAAAATAATAAAAAACTAATAAAATTTAATAAAATCAGTTGCATTTTATATGTGTAATATGGTATAGTATTAAAGGATATGTAAAAACATGGGGTTGTTTTCATAAAACCTCTTGTCGTCTGTTAATACTATAGTGAGACAATGTGATTGTCAACTAAGTCAAACATAAAATTTTGGAGGTCAATGTCAATATGTTAAATTCTAAATTGGGTTTTAAGGCTGCGGATAAGGGGGCAGGGGGATTTTATAAGACATCTGATGACAATAGAATGTCGGCGGCGATTGATGCTGCTCACAGTGTAGTTGATAAACTTGAATTGTCTTCAGCGCTTTTTGGGAATGCTCCGAAAGCAGAGCCTGCACCAACTCCGATGTATTCAAAACCTGCCGAGCCACAAGGAAATGCAGCTGGGATGAATTTTGCAAATCCGGCAAGTATAAGTCCTGCAACAGCTCCAGCGCCAACAATTACACAAGCACCGCAAGAGCCGATGGCAGAGCCACCAGCGCCTGCAATGCCTGAAGTTTCAAATGTGGCGGAAGAGCCTGCGACAGTTTCAAGAATTACTAGAGATACGACAATTAATGGCTCGGTAATTTCTGAGACAGACATTGAGATTAACGGTACTGTCATGGGTGATGTTGAGAGTAAAATGAGTGTTAAGCTCCATGGTAAAGTATATGGGAATATCTCTTCGAGAGACGCAATGCTTGAGGGCGCTGCGGTATCTGGAAATATCCATTCTGAAGGCAAACTTACAATTTACGGCGGTACTTATCTGCTTGGAGACATCCATGCAAGAGATACTGAGATAGACGGAAAAATTAAAGGGAATGTTTCGTCGACAGAGAAAATAATTATTAAAACTGGGGCGTATATCATCGGAGACATCTCTTCGAAGAATATTTCTGTTGAGCCGGGTGCAGTTGTTCAAGGTAGAATTAACATAGACACACCTGTAACTGACAGCGATATCGTGGATATGTTTGATGAGCTTAAAAAGCAAACAAAAGACAGCGGTAAAAAAGAAAGTCCTAAAAAAGTTGAAGTGAAAGCCAATGTTCCGGCAGAGGCAAAAGTTGAAGTCAAAGAAGAGAAAATTGAGAAAACCGAGAAGCTTGAAGAGCCAAAGCCAAAAGATGATATCTTGACTTTGGAAATTGATGAGTCATTTGATGAGACTGAAAACGAAGAGAATATTCTTGATGTTAAACTACCTGCTTTAAGTGATTCCGAGGAGGAAACAACAGAAGAGAGCACAGAGACAGGCGAGCCAAAAACAAAGCTAAGAAGTGCTCTTGCTGACTTGAAGAAAAGAACAAAATAACATCCAACCCTACGAAAGGAAGTGATTACCATTAATCCGTTTGCTAAACTTAAATCAGTTGCCAATAAAGAGGCAGAGGAGAACATTACAGGTGCCAACTTTGGACTGACAAAGAAAAAAGACGGTGATGATTCCGAAACGAGAGTTTCGGCAATCACGACAATGCAGATTTCAATTTCTCCGGATAACATGATATGTGCTGTGCTTGCAGCTGTGCCAAAAGATGATATCCCCGAGCCAACAGAGCAAGATTTCTACGACTTTTTGAAAAGTCACGGAATTGTACATGGCGTGAAAAAAGAAAAAATTGAGGCGATATTGAAATTTAAGTCATTCGGTGTTTTCCGTGATGTTGCCGAGGGTGAGCGCCCAACAGATGGGAAAGACGCGACAATCGAATTCTTTTTTGATACAAATCCGGATTTTGTACCGATGGAACTGCCTGATGGAAGGGTGGACTATAAGGAACTTGGACTTCTGCAAAATGTGCATAAGGGCACTTTGCTTGCGAAAATTACAAAAGAAACACAGGGAACTCCAGGCCGGGATGTATTTGGCACATTTGTGTCAGGACGTGCTGGAAATCCGATTGAAGCCCCTGCAGGCACAAATGTTGACTTTGATAAAAACGCACTGACTGCGACAGCAGCTGCTAGCGGACATGTGTCTTATTCAAATGGCAGAATTAATATTATTGATACTTACGAGCATAAAGGTGAAGTTGGTCTTTCTAGTGGAAATATCTACTTCGTTGGAAACCTTATCATTAAAGGCGATGTGAGAAATGGATATTCTGTTAAATGCGATAAAGATTTGACAGTTAACGGAGTTGTCGAGGGCTCGACAATAGAAGTTGCTGGAAATTGTACAATAAAAGGTGGTGTTAACGGCAGAAATGTTGGAACTGTCACCTGCGGTGGAGATTTACATACTAAGTTTATTGAGAATATCGCTGTGAATGTCGGCGGAAGCGTGTATACTTCTAGTATTATGAACAGCACGGTAGACGCTGCAAGAGACATCGATTGCACAACAAAGCCTGGTATGATTATCGGTGGGGCGATCAACGCCGGAGGAACTGTTTCGGTTAATACAATCGGGAATCCTAACACAGTTACACAGACGGATATAAGCATTGGTGTGCCGCCACAACTACTAAAAGCGAGGAAAGATTTCAAAGCATCAATTGATACGATGAAAAATGAACTTACTTCACTTACGAAAGCAGTGGCATATTTTGAGTCGCTAGAGAAGAGGGGTGCGCTCTCAATTGATAAGAAAGCGGCGAAAGAGCAAGCTGTGATGACTTTGAGTAAGAAGAAGCTACGTGTACTAAAGGCGGAGCAAGAACTTGCGGAGATTGAAGGCGAGATGTTAGGTCTTGACCAAGGTCAATTAAATGTTTACACGACAATTAACAGACCGACAAATGTTACGATAAATTCTATCAACAGATTTATAAATAGGCCAATGAACAGAGTGAGATTTTTCAATTCTCAAAATACGGTCAAAGACGACGATATGCTACCTCCAATCAGAAAACCGAATTAATCAACACTTCTACAAATTTATAAATTTGCATTGATTTGTTAATAATTAATTGGTATAATGGAAATGTCGATGTTTCGGCAATGTCGATAATTCGGCAATGTCGATAATTCGACAATTTCGATATTGGGAGGTACCATATGGATTACACAATGATATGGGCAATTGTAATTGTTGTATTAATCATCGTTGAGATTGTCACAGTTGGTCTTGTGTCAATTTGGTTTGCCTTCGGGGCACTGCTCGCATTGATTTTTGCATTTTTCGGCACACATTTTGCATTGCAAATTGCTGCGTTTCTCTTAGGCTCTTTTGTATCAATTCTTGCGATTAGACCGCTTGCAACACAGTGGCTACGCATTGGTAAAGAGAGAACAAATGCAGATCAAGTAATTGGGCAAAATGCGATTGTCATGGCGGAAATTGACAATGATAATGGTACTGGGCTTGTAAAGATTGCAGGTCAGACATGGTCGGCACGCAGCGAGAGTTTTGAGAAAATACCAGTAGGTGAAGAAGTGGTGGTTCTTAGAATTTCCGGAGTCAAAGTTTTTGTCAAAAGGACTGATGAGATGATTTAATCGTGCTGAAAGGCACTGATGGTGCAAATTTGAAAGAAGAGGTAAGGATTCATGGGATTAGGAGAAATTATAGCAGTAGGCGCTTGGGTGATTTTTGCGATTCTTGCAATTTTACTGGCGGCGTCATGTATACAAATTGTTCCACAAGCTAAGGCGTTTGTTGTTGAAAGACTTGGTGCATATCAAGCTACTTGGAGCGTTGGACTTCACATTAAAATTCCACTGATCGAAAGAGTGGTAAAGAGGGTGTCACTTAAAGAACAAGTTGTGGATTTTCCTCCACAGCCTGTAATTACAAAAGACAATGTAACAATGCAAATTGACACAGTTGTATATTTTCAAATCACCGACCCTAAGCTATATGCATATGGAGTCGAGGTGCCAATGAGCGCCATTGAAAATCTGACAGCGACAACTTTGCGTAATATCATTGGTGACCTAGAGCTTGACGAGACGCTTACTAGCCGTGATCATATTAACGGAAAAATGCGAATAATCCTTGACGAGGCAACCGATGCATGGGGAATTAAAGTAAATCGTGTTGAGCTCAAGAATATTTTGCCACCACGAGAAATCCAAGATGCAATGGAAAAACAAATGAAGGCTGAGCGTGAGCGCCGCCAAGCAATTTTGCAAGCGGAAGGTGAAAAGCAAAGCCAAATCCTTGTTGCAGAAGGTGAAAAAGAGTCAGCAATTTTGAGAGCGGATGCGTCAAAAATCACTAAAATCCGTGAGGCAGAAGGTGAAGCGGAGGCTATTTTGACAGTACAAAGAGCGCTTGCGGATTCAATTAAGTTGCTCAACGAAAGCCCGCCAACAGATGGTATTATCAAGATTAAAGCGCTTGAAGCGTTTGAAAAAGCGGCTAATGGTCAAGCGACAAAAATTATAATTCCAAGTGAAATTCAAGGACTTGCAGGACTTGCGAGCGGAATTGTTGAAGTCATGGGAAAAACTGATGTTAAGTAATGGCATCGATTGAGGTGATTTTATCACAGAGGAGTAAAATCTAAATTAACACTTAAATAGAGCCAATAGAAAACCACTGAATTTTCAGTGGTTTTTTTGCATTTAAAAGAAAATTTGCAATTTAATGCAGTTTATCCAAAAATTTCACGTATTGCTATATATTTAAACTAATAGCAACAGTAGACAATGAAATACTAGATAATATAAGAAAAAAGTTTAAGGAGAAAATCATGAGTATTCTAATCACTTTTGTGGCGATTTTAACAGGCGTTTTAATGATTATCTGTGTGCTTAATGTCAGCAAAAAAAAGCAAATGAATGAGATGAATGCAATGATTTGGTTATTTGGCGGAGTTGGTGTCATTGTGCTCGGGATTTTTCCGGATATAATAACATGGGTTGCAAATATCTTTAATGTGTATTGGGACCCTGCGGTATTGATTTTTTTTCTATTAGTTGTAATTTTCTTTTTACTATTTAGCCACTCTAAGTCAGTATCTGTGCTCACAGGGCAGGTGGTGGAACTATCATTAAATTTAACTTTGCTAAAAAGAGAAAATGAGGAGCTTGGCACAGAGGTGCATGAACTCAAAACAAATAAACAATTTGAGGATGGAACTTGATGAAGATTTTAATATGTGGCAAAGACAGTGAATTTGCAGCCGTTTTATCGCTTAGGCTAAAGAATGAAAAGCATGAAGTTTATCTTTTGACCGGTGAGACTATCGCAAAAGAGCGCTGTGCAACAAGAGTATTCCAAAAGTATGATTTTAGCTTTTCGGATGAGAGTGTGGCAACGATTATAAAAAATATATCGCCTGACATTATTGTAATAGCAGGGGTCTTAGATTTCTACTTTAGGGGTCAAAATTTACAAAAGAAGTCGATTGACTATATCACAGGAATGACAAATTTGCTTTTAAGTGCGAAGTCACAAAAAGTGCCAAGAATTATATATTGCTCGAGCTATGAAATATTTGAGACGGTTACAGAGGCGATAACAAAGGAGACAAGCCCAACAGCGAGTAGCCTACGAGGTACTGCGCTCTCAAAAGTTGATATTTTATATAACAGTGCAAGAAGAGAGGGTGATATGAGTGTTGAAATCCTCAGATTTCCAGAGATATACGGAAATTATGCAAAGAATGAGTTTTGCGAAGACTTTGTAAGCAAGATGTTAATTGCGTTTTTGGAAAATCGCACGATAGAATTTTCAAAAAGTACAAGTCATATGGTGCTTAGTTTAAGGGACGCCGTGCAGTCAATAATGTCGGTGATAGCTAGCGAGCAACGAAGTGAAATCTATCATATTGGTGGCGAGCTTTGCGGTGAAAAGGAAATTGCAAACGCTGTGGTAAATTTGGATAAGGCGAAAAATAGTCGCATTGTGGAAAATGAGGACGGAGAAAAAACCTCAAAATATCTACTTGAAATTGAAAATGTGGATAATGACAGATTAAAACTAGCAATGCGTTATAAATTAATTGAAGATTTGCCAAGCTTTTATAAAGCCCTAAAAAGTAATTTTAACAGTAAAAAAACTGTGACTAAGGGTTTTTCATTTAAGAGGTCAGCAAGGGCATTAATTGAAACAGCTGTGTTTTTTTTCCTATTCTCAATTCTGCAAGGCATCTTGCTCAACAATTTTGCGCACGCTAATGCTGATATATATATCCTATTTGTTGTAATAGTCGCTGTGGTATATGGAGCGAGCTTTGCGATGCTGGCGACTGCGTTGTGCCTTGTGGGCAACATGTATTTTGCAAGCATAGGCGCATTTGCACAAAGTAGCAATATTGCTTTTGACCTACTAACGTCTACACTGCAAATTGCGGTCTGTGGTGTGATTGTTGGGTTGATGCGCGATTCATACAGCAGAAAAAATCGAAATTTAATTGAGCAAAATGAGTACAATGAAAAGCAGCTTTCAGATATTACTAGGATAAATGATAGCAATATGTATATTAAAAATATCTATGGTAAAAGGATTTCCGCCTACAATAATAATCTAGCACGTTTATATAGTATAACAAGTCAGTTGAGTTTTCTCGACGTGAGGAAGGTAATTTTTCAAACGGCAAAAGTAGTGAGTGAAATTATAGAAACAGAGCATGTCGCTATTTATGTTTCAAGCACACGTTCTGATTTTTTCAGACTGGCTGCGTCAACCTCTAAGCAAGCAGCATCTGTGGGCAAATCTTTCTATTTCGATGATAAACTTGATTTTTACAGTACACTAAAAAAGAGAGAAGTATTCATGAACAGGGATTTTAAGACAGGCAAACCCACTTATATCAGAGCTGTTCACGGTGAGGATAAAAAAGTTATGGCGATTATCATGATTTGGGCGACTGAGCTTGAGCAAGTCAGCCTATATCAAAGCTCGCTTGTGGCGATTTTAGGGCGACTTGTCGAGCGAACAATGGCATCAGCACTCGACTTTGAAAATCTTCATTTTGAAAATGCCTATATATTAAATTCAAGAGTCATGGAATTTGAAGCATTTAGGGACAGAGTTGATGTCCTTGAAGATGGAAGAAAAATGGGTTTGATGTCTTATATCATTGTGAAAATTGAAAATTTGAGCGAGGACATTAAAAGTGATTTTAACATCGTTGAAAAGCTTGTTCGAGACACTGACTATATCGGAAGTGATATGAAGGATATATATGTATTGCTTGCTAATTCAAATGAGGCAGAGGCTCAATATGTTTTGGATAGATTTCACAAAAACAACCTGCTTGCGATTGTTGTTACAAAGGATGAGATAATGGAGAAGTAATTTGGAAATTTTAGTTTATTTACTATATATAAACACAGTGTTTGCAGTGATTTATTTTGTTTTTTTTACTGCAATGCGAAGATATAAAAAAGCTTTTAGCGAAGCCGCGTTTATTCTATGTGCTCCATATGTGGGGCTCACTTGCATCGTTTTTTCGACTTTATCGAGCCCTTTGCTTTATAAGAACGCAGAAGATATAAGAATTGATGAGCTGAGTTTTAGCAGAGAGCGTGTTAAAAATCTTGTGGACATTGATATTGAAAGAGAATCCGATAAAATACCACTCACAGAGGCGATGCTAGTGGCAAATAGGAAAAATCGTCGCAAGGTACTTCTCGATATCTTGAAAGGGCAAAAAGATTTGGGCACGATGTCACTTATAAAAGAGGCGACAACGGACTTGGACAGTGAAATTTCACATTATGCTATTTCATATATAACCTCAATGACTGCAAAGTACAGAGAACAAGAGGAGAGCGCACTAAAGCAACTAAGAGATAATTCGTCAACAAAGTCACGAATAATATATATAAATTGCTTAATTGAAATTTTGAAACCAGAGTTTTTCACGCTGCATGAGCAAGAGCGCTATATTCAAAATCTTGACGCTCAAATAAAAACACTCATGAAGACGGATGCAAAGGCGGTCACAGGACAGATGCTGCTTAGTCTGGTCAACTTCTGGGAGGGAATTGGCGAGGAGCATAGAGCAAATGAATATATACAATTTGCGAGAGATAAGAGCATGACGGATTTACAAGCAGCAAAGCTTTGCTTAAAATACTATTATCGCAAACAAGATAAGGAAGGGTTTTCAAGACTGCTAAGTGAGATTAGAACATCGACACTAGAGCTTGACGAAGAGGTGCTGGAGTGGATAAGATTTTACAGTATTTTATAGGTTATGAACCTTTGATATTCGAAAATATAATACATTCTCTCCTAATGCTAATTGGGTATTGTTTTTTATGTATTCTGCTGTCGTCAGCCGTTTTACACAAACTTGTCGAGAGGAAGAGTTTTGTATATAGAATTTTATTTTACCAAGTCGCAGCAAATATCTATATAAATTTCGTTGGATTTTTTCTTGCATATATAATGGATTTGACAATTTTACTATTTGGTTTTTTATTCTCGCTTTTCCTTTTCTCCTCAAGGTTATAATAGATAGAAAAGACACTGCGAGAAAACTTGCAAAAGTTATAGATAGCTTTGTGGAAATGACTAGACGAACTTATGGGAGAAAGCTTGCAATAAAGAATCTTAAATTAAGTATAAGAACTGCATGTAAAAGTTTTCACAGAAAATATATAAAAAATAACCTTACAGAAATTATAGCACTATCTTTTATTCTTTTTTGTGTTTTTATGTTCTACGGAAATGTTAAATTCACACTTCAAGGATATCGCTTTGGAGTTGCAGATGAGGAAGTGCATCTTTTTTGGATCAAATCTCTATTTAGCGGAGATCCATTTCCAAGGGGATTGTATCCACATGGGATGCACTTTTTAGCATCTGCTATTATAGCATTTTTGCCGATTAGCTTGACCCAAGGGTATCTTGCCATGGCATCGGTCAACACAGTTTTGATATGCTTTAATCTATATCTTATCTTACGTGACTTGTTCAAAACAAAATATCTTGCGATGTTTGGCATTGCAATATATTTCATCGCAAATATATTTCAAACTTCCGGCGGTGCGTCATATGGGCGATTTCAGTTTGCACTACCAATGGAGTTTGGACTAATTGCAGTGTTTGCTGCGATATATGCAATGATTGAGTATATGCATGACAGCAACAATTTAACATTTTGGTTTCTAGCCCTCTCAATAACATGGAGTGGATATGTCCATTTTTACGACACGATTTGGCTGGTTTTCATGTTAATAGTCATTGGCGTTTTATTCCTAAAAAATATTGTCAAAAAGAAAATTCTCACAAAGACAATTTTCGCAGGAATGCTTGCCGCCTTGCTAATAGTGATGCCATTTGTAATTGGACTGACTATTGGTTTTGAATTTGAGCAATCCATGAATTGGGCTTTAGACATCATTGGAGGCAGTGCTGTATTACAAGAGGAGAGTGTGACAGCGGATTTGACGGTGGGAAATGCGACCGCTGAGCCGGATTTATCTGGCGTAATTGATGAATTTGTAAGCTATTTATTTAGCAATGAAACAATCGCCGTGATTGTTATTTTACTAAATCTCGGGATGTTTATATATGGATGCGCTAATTTTTTTGTCACTAAAAACCGCAACAAACGCCATGCGATGATGGCAGTGTTTTCTGCAATGTGGTTTGTCGGTGCAATTCTATATTTAAGCAATTATCTTGGACTGCTGACTTTGATAAGACCTGTTAGGGCGGCGATTTTTCTTGGTGCTTTCACAGCCCCTTCTTTGATGTTTCCCTTATTAGTGATTGAAGATGTGAGCGCTAAATTGAGTGAGGTGAAAAATGAATTCAGTTCAATTTTGGCATTCCTAATAATTATTGTGATGTTTGCAAGCGGAAACTTGCGAGACGATCGCTATTTTTACAGCAGTCTTACCGAGGAAGATGCTGTTTTTACAGAATATATAATTGAGAGCAATGAGCGTGATATGTGGACATTAATAACTTCGACTAATTCGCTTACTCTAGTGCTTGACGAGGGCTTTCACTATGAGATAATAACGCTGCTTCAAGAAATTGAAAGGGGTGACGAAATCTATATTCCGACTCCGACGATATATGTGACCGTTGAAAAAGAGGTCAAGGGTTGGGATTTTGCGATTTTCACTCAGACCCCTGAGGCTGTTCCTGCTGATATATGGGTGAGTGAAGAGTTTGCTAAAGACGATAGCCTGTTTGAAGTGATTTACAATGATAGTTCGCTTAGTAGAATATATGTGGATTACAGGCCACAGCTCATGTCAAAGTTGTTTTACTGGGCTGAGAAAATCCAAGATGTGTATCCAAATGAGAGTAAAATCATTATGGAGACCAAGGACGCATATTTACTAAAAATTGAGCAAGATCCATACTTTCTGCTCAATTTATCGGTGGATTATATGGAGGCTTTAGAAATGCAATGAGGGAAAAAGATATTCTATTGATTATTCCAGCATACAATGAGGAAAAGAATTTGCCCAAAACACTTGAGGGGCTTTTTCGTGCAAATATTAATGAAGAAATGGACATCATGGTTTTGAATGATGGTTCAAGCGATGCAACTGAGCGTGTGGCAAGGGAAGCTGGCGTTCAAGTCATGTCACTGCTGTACAATTTCGGATATGGAGCCTCACTTCAAACAGGCTATAAATATACATTTAACAAAGGGTATAAATATGTTTTGCAGATGGACGCAGATGGACAACATGATGTAAGGAATTTAGAACGAATTTGTGAGCGGCTTATTAGTGAGGCTGGCTCTGAAAGAGTGCCTGACATCGTAATTGGGACGCGTTTTTTAGAGGGCAGTGAGACATTTTATATATCAAAACTGAAAATGTTTGCAATTAAGCTTTTTAGATTTGTTATAAGGATAACAACAGGCTATATAATCACTGACCCGACAAGCGGTCTCATGGGATTAAATCGCAGAGCATTTTCCTACTACGCTAAATACACAAATTTTGATACGAAATATCCTGACCTTAACATGATTGTGCAAATGCTGCTGCTAGGCTATCACATCGAGGAAATTCCGGCTATAATGCATGAGAGGCTGCAAGGGAGCTCAATGCATGATGGATTGCTTAAGGTTGGTAGATATATGATAATAATGGCGCTGAGCACATTAAATGCGTATATGCGCCACAGAAAAGTTAAGCATGCAAAGGACGGTGTTTAATGATGGACGAAAGAAAGCAGGAGCGAAAGAATAATAAAATCCACTTAATTGTAATTACAATGATTTATATATTGGCAATTATAAGCGTCTTTGATTTTTTCTACAATGAAACCAAAACACTGCTAAATAGAGGGGTTTCTTCACCTTATGTTAATCAGGAGAGCTTTGACAGTGAAATTGCTGTAATTGGAGAACAGGTGGGTGCTGTTCGGACATTGCTGATTGGTGATGACAAAGATGCAAGAACAGAGATTGTAAAAAGTCAGCTGGCAAATTTGAAAGAGGACTATATATTAGTTAGTAGTTTTGATGAAATTGATTGGCAGCAGGCAAAAAAAGCGCAGGTGTATGTGGTTTCGACCCAGCTTACAAGCCAAGAAATTAAAACACTGTCGGGGTATTTAGACGAGGGTGATTGCTTAGTTTTTTTGAATAGTCTATCGAACGAGGCGCTGTTGGATGAGGAAGTTCAAGACTTAATCGGCATCGAGAGATACAGCGGTGAGGGCGAATTTGAGGGCTTTCGAGTTTCTGGTGATTTGAGTTTTTATAGCATGCTAGAGCAGACAAAAACAAAAATCACAGCGGATATTGTAAGCGTCGGTGAGGCTGTGAAAAAATATGCATATGCGCTAGAAGAGGATGAGGGGAACGAGGAGTTGACGCCGTTGATGTGGCGATATATCGGTGAGAGCGGCAGGGTATATGTCCTCAACAATGACATTTTTGAAGAAATGCTTGGTTACGGAGCAATCACGAATATCTATTCGGAGTTACAGGAGACTTATATTTATCCAATAGTAAATGCGTATATGTTTATTGTAAATTCTATGCCATTTGCAGATAACTACGAGTCTGTATATTTGCAAGAACAGTATTCAAGAGATGCGATGAACACTCAAAATTCAGTGTTTTTTTCACAATTTAATTCATCCATGCGTCGATTTGGGTTTGAAATTAGTTGGTATTCACCCCATTTTGAAGAAGTTTTAGTGTCCAGCAATAAGGACTTGCAATATTATTTAGATGAAATTGAAATAAATGGTGGTGAAATTGCAAAGAATATAGATGGTGAACTGATTTCTGTGGGAGATTTGAGCAGTGAACTTGTAATGTGGTCGTCTGGCTTCTCTTTTAGTGGTGGCGATAATGATACGCCAATGCTACCGATTACGGTAAGGCCGCTCTCATATGAACACGACTTTATTGCTGTGGACGCCATGGCAAAGAGCTGTGGGTTTATTTCAATTTATACGGATGTGGATGATTTTTTATATGACAGTGGCAATGATTGGGTGGAATACAGTCTTGTATATGAGAGTATATTAAACTATCAAGCGGAGAACTACCCTTGGCTAGACAGGGTAAATGTAAGCGAAGCGGCGAGAAGGGCGCTGGCTTTCATATCAATCGAGCCTCATTATAATTACAAAAATGACGCAGCCGAAATTTTCATTAAAAATTTTGAGGGGCAAGCTTTTTTTGTAGTTATGACAAAGAGAGAGGTGCAAACGGCACAAGGTGCTACTATAACAGAAATTGGCGATGGGGTTTATCTAGTTGCAGCTAATTCTGATTATGTAAATATTATTTATAAGGACTAGAGATGAGAATTTGTATCATTGTAGAGGGCGCTTATCCATATGTCACAGGCGGTGTTTCAAGCTGGCTCCAGCAAATAATGACGAGTATGCCCGATGTGGAATTTGTAATACAGGCAATTTCGGCGGTTCGAGAAGAAGGGCGAAAATTTCGATATGAAATGCCGCCCAATGTGGTGCAAGTTCAGGAGATTTTTCTCTTAGACGAGGAGCAAAAGAGCTTATTTGCGAAAAAAAAGATTAAACTAAGCAAAAGGGAATATGACGCTTTTAGCTCGCTTATGTTTGGACGTGAAGTAAATTGGGATGAAATTTTCAACTTTTTTTGCAAAAAGAATGTTTTTGTTAACAGCATTTTAAGTAGCCACGACTTTTTTAAGATGGCGGCATCATATCATGAGGCGAATTTTGCAGGCATTGCATTCACTGATTTTCTATGGTCACTTCGCTCCATGTACATGCCTCTTTTCACAATCCTCAATGCAAATCCAATGAAAGCTGATATATATCACTCGCTATCCGCAGGATATGCCGCAATGCTTGCAGTGAAGCAGAAAATGCTTTATAACAAGCCGTATTTCCTAACGGAGCATGGTATATATTCGAGGGAGCGTGAGGAGGAAATTATAAGGGCAGACTGGGTGTCGGGGCTGTATAAGGACCTTTGGATTGATCAATTCAATAAGCTTGCGCATTGCGGTTATGATTATGCAGACGCGGTGTCGTCGCTTTTTGAGGGTGCAAGACAATTCCAAATTGAGCTTGGCTGTGATGAAAAGTTAGCAAAAGTAATACCGAATGGAGTAGATATTAAGAGTTTTGAGAACATCCTCCAAAAAGGGCAAAACGACAAATATATTAATCTTGGGGCAATTTCAAGGGTCGCTAGAATTAAAGATCTCAAGACAATGATAATAGCATATAGCTACGCAAAGGAAAAAGAGCCAAGGCTAAAGCTATGGATAATGGGCCCTAGTGACGAAGATGCGCAGTATATGCAGGAATGTGAAAAGCTAATTGATAGACTTCAAGTAAGAGACATTGTTTTTACGGGCGATGTGGATGTGAAAAATTACATCGGCAAGATGGACATGTTGCTTTTAAGCAGCATAAGCGAAGGGCAACCGCTGGCAATTCTCGAAGCATTTGCCGCAAAAAAACCGTTTATCGCAACAAATGTGGGAAATTGCAAAGGGCTTATTGAAGGTGAATTTGACAAAGAGGGAGCGGCAGGTTTTATCGTGCCCGTGACGGACTCTGCTCAAATGGCTACTTGTATTTTGAAACTTTCACGAGATGAGGGAGAAAGAGTGAAAATGGGAGAAGTCGGATACAGAAGGGTTTGCAATTTTTACGATAAGAATGATATTTATCAGTGTTATCGCACTGTTTATGAACAGCTCAATAAGAGTGGCTCTTGTTGAGCAACAAAAGAGGGAAAGGTGAGATATGGCAGGGATTGGACTTGAATTAAAGAAAATTTACAGTGAAAATCATCTATCAAATATGGCAGTGGGTGCGGCTTATAGTTCAATGGTGACAGTCGGCCCAACATTGCTTATTGTCGCATTGCTAGTAGTTATGTATATTGTAATGGGCTTTAATTTTGTTGAAATTGCAAGTAGGGAGCTGCTCACCTCAACAATATTGTATATATTTATCTTCTGCACTGTTTTAATCTCGCCGTTTAACACCGTCTTTTCAAGATATATAGCGGACAAGATTTACAATAGGCAAGGAGAGGATATCCTGCCGTCATATTATACAGGGCTAGCATTGGTGAGCTTTCTTGCGTCGCTTTTGGCATTGCCGATTGCATATAGACTTATTACTATAGGCAAAGTCGATGTTTTTTTCGTGTTAGCCGCATATGTTTTTTGGATTTCAACAATTGTTGTGTTTTTCTCAACAATTTATCTACACGCTACAAAGGATTATAAAACAATTTTCCTATTTTATGTTATAGGTATGTTCCTTGCCTTTGTCACTGCCTATTTATTTAGAATGACAAATGATGCGGTGCATTCAATCATATATGGCTTAGCGATCGGCTTTTTTATAATTGCTACTTTGGAGTTTAGCCATGTAAAACATGCGTTTAGAAAGAGCGGTAAAAACTATACTGAGTGCTTAAGATATATCTGGCGTTTTAAGGGCTTGTTTTTGGCAAATCTATTTTATAGCCTTGGAATATATGTCCATGTTTTTATATTTTGGTTTTGGGAGGGCAGAATTGTCATCGCTAATACTTTCCTAAGTCACCCGATATATGACATGGCAACTTGCATTGCGATGTTTTCGAATATCAGCACAACGATAATTTTCATTGTAATGGCGGAGACGGAGTTCCATGATTTGTATCAACAATATATGCAAGCTGTAATTGGTGGGACATATAGACTCCTTGACAAGAACAAATCGGTCATGTTCAGGACGCTCTATCAACAACTGCTTAGACTTTTTACAATTCAAAGCGTGATTACGGCGCTTATGCTGATAATCGTTGTGACATTTTTGCCAAGATTATTTTTTAACACGATGGTGATTGCGATATATCCGATATTGTCCATTGGATATTTTATTCTTTTCATGTTATACAGCCTCATTATTTATCTGTACTATTTTAATGATCAGCTCGGTTGTCTTCTATTATCTTTGGTGTTTTTTTTCACAACGATGTTTAGTACTTTAGCAACCCGAAATTTTGAAATTCCCTTTATGGGGCTTGGTTTTCTTTTTGGTGCGACTTGCGGATTTATTTTTGGATTTTTTAGAATTAAGTACATTGAAAAAAACTTAAATAAGCATATATTTTGCGACAATGTAGTCGTTAAAGTGCCAAGGCGGCGACTGGTGAAAAGTGCTGATGTAGTATACCGACGAAAGGGATAGACCGTCATGTTAATTAGCTTTATAATCCCGACATATAATCAAGATAAGTATTTAAGGCGTTGCTTAAACTCTGTTTTTGCTTGCGAGAGGGCAGATTTTGAAGTGATTGTAATAAATGATGGCTCGACCGACAAAACTGAGGTAATTCTCGAGGAATTCAAGTGTTGCTACGAAAGTCTTACAATAATGCACACTAAAAATTTTGGTCAGGGAGCGGCGAGGAACAGAGGGCTTGACATGGCGACAGGTGAGTTTGTCATGTTTTGTGACAGTGATGATGAGGTTATCGCAAACACGGTGTTTGAAATGGCTCGATTTGCAAAGACGAATAATTTTGATGTTGTCATGGCTCCGTATTACAGGTGGACAAAGCTTGGAAAAGAGCTTATAAAGCCAAATATTACAGAGGGTGAAATTTCACGTTTTTCCAGTGAAAAATCAGCAAGGGAGCGATTTAGGAAAATTAAAGATAAAAATATTTTTGGGTATCTTGTGACAAAAGTCTATCGCAGAGATTTTATAGAGCGCTTTGAAGTGAGATTTGATGAGGACAGTGAAGTTTTCATGGAGGACAGCGTTTTCAATCACAAATTGATGTCGTTCGCACCAAGATATTATTATATGGGCACCGCGTCATATATAGTAGAGGCGAGGAATATCTCTTATACAAGGGCATTTACAAAGGGGATTGCAACAAAATCAATCAGAACGATTGAGCGCTACTGCGACTATTTAAGCGATAGAGCGATTTTTGGCAAATCACTTGATTTAGTAAGTTTGCTTGCTTTTCGTGTGTTCGCATATTCACTTATAAAAAACACTGCATATGAGGGGCGCTCTCTAAAGCTTCTTCTTCGCCGCTGTGATTTATATTTTAAGTCGAAAGCATATAAAAAGCTCACAGAGCACAGAGGGGTATTTCGGGAGTTGATGAGAGCGAACAGTTTGCCCGAACGACTACTATATGCTTTTTGTTTTCTTGCAATTAAGTTTAGGCAAAAACATATCATAGCGATGTTTTTTTATCTAGCTCAACCCCTATTTTTGAAGTATATACACAATAATGTTAAATGAGATTGGAATTAATATGGACTTAATCACTGTAATCGTCCCAATTTATAAAGTAGAAGATTATCTTGAGAGATGCATTAAATCACTTCTTGTACAGAGCCATGAGTATATGGAGATTATACTTGTTAACGACGGCTCACCCGATAACTGCGGTGAAATCTGTGACAAATTTAGTGCAAGAGATAAGCGCATTAAGGTAATTCATAAGGAGAATGGTGGATATAGCTCGGCAAGGAATGCAGGGCTTTCAATTGCGAGCGGAGACTATATTGGTTTTGTCGATGGTGATGACTTTGTGCATCCTGATATGTATAAAAAGTTGCTATCGGCACATAAAGGTTGCGAAGTGGACATGATTTGTTGTGACTTCGAGCGAGTGGACAGAGGTGGCATGCTTGCAAAAAGAGGAATTGTTAAGTTCAAAAGTCCGGACTACTCAAAAATTTACAGCGGTGCAGAGTATATAAAAATGCTTCTTGACTATGAGCATAGCTCATATTGTTGGGATAAATTGTATAGTCGAAAGTTTTTGGCGAGCACAAAATTTGAAGAGGGATTTCTTGCAGAGGACTTATTGTTTTTTTTCAAACTCCTAAAAGCCGACAGCAAAATCATGTTTTTGCCCCACAGATTATACTATTACACCGTTAGAGAAGACAGCGTAACGTCAGGTTTTAATGAGATGTTTTTTCTTGACCGTGTGAGGGCGGCTTTTCTTGCGGAAGAAATCTTAAAAGGGGATTTTCAAGAGCTAAGCCAAGAGATAAAGAGCTTTCAACTGCGTATGATTGCAAGCTTTTTAACGCAGATGCCGACTTCTTTTATAAGGGCGCGCAGGGCATCATATTTATATGTAATCGAGCGATTATATGAGTGTAAGGAAAACATCAAGAACAGCAAATTGAGTGTTTTCCACAAGCTGTTCTTATATACATTTCCGCCATTTAAGCGGCTGGCGAACTATGGCTCAAATCTTTTGATAAAAGCACTGTCTTTTGCTACGAGGATAATGAATATATGATTTCTGTGATTGTGCCGATTTATAAAGTGGAAAGTTTTTTAGAGCGCTGTGTTACAAGTATTATTAATCAGACATATAAAAATTTTGAGATAATTCTTGTTGATGACGAATCACCTGATAACTGCCCGAAGATTTGTGATGAGTTTGCTATGCATGATAAGAGAATCAAAGTCATTCATAAGAAAAATGGGGGGCTTAGTGATGCTAGAAACGCAGGGCTTGCCCTTGCTAGCGGCGAATATGTTCTTTTCGTGGACAGTGATGACTTTATTGAGCGTGATATGCTCAGGAAAATGCATGTGGCGATTATTAGAAGTGGGGCGGATATTGTATGCTGCAACTATAAAACCGTTGATGAGCTAGGGGCGACCATAGAGCTCGGAGCAAAAGAAAAAATTGAATATAGAAGAATTATAAATGGTGCTGATTACTGTGAAAAATATCTGCTGGCACACGCAATTAATAACATTTGGAATAAACTATTTAGGAGAGCGGTTTTAAGTGGACAGCTTTTTGTAAAAGGAATTTACGCTGAAGACTATGTTTATATGTTAAATTTATTGCAAGTAAATACAAAAATTTACTGCATAAGAGATGCTTTGTATAACTACACAAAAAGAGGTGGGAGCATCACTTCGGGATTTAACGAAAAGTTTTATCTCGATTGCGTGAAAAACTCATTTATATGCGAGGAGATTGTAAAAGAGCGGTTTTCTGATATGGATATATATATAAAATCCTCACAGCTGCTAATGTTAAGATGGTTTTTATCGGAGATGCCATATGAATTTTTGACCGACAGCAAGGATTCATATCAATTTGTATTAGAAAAACTGAGCACCGTGAAAAAGCATATAGTTTTCAGTAAAATCCCTATCATCCCAAAAAATTCACTAAAAGGCTGTGGAGGCTATTGTGAGGTTATATGATTTCAGTAATCGTTCCAATTTACAATGCAGAAGATTTTCTTGAAAGATGCATTAAATCTATTTTATGTCAGACAAAAAAAGAAATTGAGCTTATTTTAGTGGACGATGGCTCGACTGATGGTAGTCTTGAAATTTGCAATAGCTTTGCGAATTGGGACAAGCGAGTTAAAGTGTTAAGTAGAGAAAATTCGGGCGTAAGTGCTTCGAGAAATGCAGGACTGGATATAGCCAATGGAGATTATATTTCCTTTGTTGACGCAGATGATTATATTGAAACGACAATGCTTGAGCGGCTATTAACCACATTGATAAAGAATGAAGTTGACATTGCGGCTTGTATGTCAAGGGAAGTTGATGAAGATGGAAAGTCATGCAAAAAGTTCTTGACGGATTTTGTAAAAATACGGTATAATGTAAAGTGGGGTGGAAAAGAATTTGTTAAGTCGATACTTGGCAATGAGGCGGCGCCCACTGTTTGGGGCAAGCTCTATCGAAGAGAGCTTGTTATAAACAAGCGATTTAAGGAAAATGTGCTAGCCGAGGATATGCTATATCTCTTTGACATCATAGATGAGGATTGCAGTTTATATTTTATTGAAGATGAACTTTATAATTATGTGCAGAATACAAAATCTCAGACATATAAATTTTCTGATGTCTACTATGAAAACAGGATAAGTAATATCGTTAATTCGAGGGAAACGCTCCTTAGGAAATTCGGTGATGACATTGAGCCTTATATAATTTCAGCAGAGTTTAAGGCGATTGTATGGTTTCTCTCGCAAATGCCATTTAGTTATATCAAAGAGCAAAACAGCGCATATTTATATGCGTACAGAAGGCTTAAAAGTAATCGCTATTTGTTGTTTAGGAGCAGAAACAAATTGCAAGACAAAGCATTCTTATACACTTTTATTATTTCAAAACGGCTTGCAAAATTTGTGATTTTTGTTATAAAATCAATTTTTGGTGAGAAGATATTCTCAAGATAGAAAGGAAGTAGGCCATATGGCAATTTTAGTCAGCGGTGGCGCCGGTTATATAGGCAGTCACACCTGTGTGGAGCTCATAAAGCAGGGATATGAGGTTATTGTTGCGGATAATTTGTCAAATTCTTGTATTGAGGTTATAGAGCGAATTGAAAAAATCACAGGGAAAAATGTGCGCTTTATAAATATGGATTTTTGCGATTATGCGGCATGTGAAAAGCTGTTTGCTGAAAATGGGGATATTGATGCGGTGATTGCGTTTGCAGGGCTTAAAGCAGTGGGGGAGAGTGTTGAAAAGCCGCTTGAATACTATGATAATAATTTAGTTTGTGTTTTGAACTTGCTTAAATGCATGGTGAAATTCAAGGTTAAAAATATAGTATTTTCGTCGTCAGCTACTGTTTATGGAGATCCAAAGTCAGTGCCTGTGACAGAGGAATTTGAGCTTGGCTTTAAAAATCCATATGGAGCGACAAAGCTGTTTTCAGAGAGCATATTTAAAGATGTGTCTAGGCAATATCCTGATATGGGAATTGCGTTGCTTAGATATTTTAATCCGATTGGGGCACATGAGAGCGGTGAAATCGGTGAAGATCCAAATGGTATACCGAACAATCTCGTGCCATATATAGCAAAAGTTGCAATTGGCGAGCTTTCGCATGTAAATGTTTTTGGAGATGACTATGACACGGTGGACGGTACCGGCGTGCGTGACTATATTCATGTGATGGACTTGGCAACGGGGCATATCAAAATGCTTGAAAAATTAAGCAACGATAAAGGCTTGTTTGTGTACAATCTTGGTACGGGCAAGGGATATTCAGTGCTTGAAGTCATCAAGGCATATGAGAGAGCATGCGGAAAAGAACTAAAATATGAAATATGTGCAAGGCGTGCGGGGGATAGTGCGATTAGCTATGCTAATGCGACGAAAGCTAAACTTGAGCTTGGCTGGGTGGCAAAGTATGATATTGATGACATGTGTAAGTCAAGTTGGAATTGGCAAAAGAAAAATCCGAAAGGATATCGAAGGGGTGAATGATTGAAACCAGTCTTAGTTATCATGGCGGCAGGCATGGCTAGCCGATATGGGAGCTCAAAACAGATTGACCCAATTGGTGCGCATGGGGAACTGCTCATTGATTACTGCGTATATGACGCAAAAAAAGCAGGATTTGAAACTGTCGTGTTCATTATAAAAGAAGCTGATGAAGTTGAATTTAAGAGAGCAATTGGACATCGCCTCGAGCGTTTTATGGAAGTTAGATATGCATATCAGCATATTGATGATGTCCCAAAGGGCTGCGCCGTTCCTAAAGATAGAGTGAAGCCACTGGGTACTGCGCATGCGATATATGCAGCGAGGGTAGCGATAAGCGAGCCATTTGCGGTGATAAACGCGGATGACTACTACGGAGCGAAGGCGTTTGCGGATGTATATGAGCATTTGTCAAGGGAGAGAGTAGGGACAGCTCCTGAATTTTGCATGGTAAGCTATCGTCTTTGCAACACACTGTCGAGTAATGGGCATGTGACAAGGGGCATTTGCAAATTAAGCTTGGACTCATATCTTTTAGACATTGAGGAGAAGATGAAAATTGCGAAAGTTGGCGATGTCATTAAAAGTCTTGATGATGGTGAAGTTTTAGATGATAAAATGCCTGTATCTATGAATATTTGGGGATTCACACAGGATTTCTTTGGATTTGTCGAGGAAAAGCTGTGCGTATTCTTGAATAAACTATGTGATCATGAAAGCGCATTAACAGACGAATTTATTCTTCCTACTTTAATCGGTGATTTAATTTCAAGCTCTACGGTATCTGTTAAAGCTTATGAGAGTTTGGACATTTGGAGCGGCATGACTTATAAAGAGGACAAGGCCATCGTACAAGCTACTATTGCAAGGAAAATCGCAAATGGAGAGTACCCAAAAGAGCTCTGGGGATAAAGAGTGACAAAATGCGATATTTTCAATTTATAATTGACAATTAAATAAATGATAAAAGCTCTGCCTTGCGGCAGAGCTTTAGACTTTTTAAAACCATATGCAAGGTTCAATGTTTCGGAGGAAAAGGGAGCGGCGAGGGAAAAAAGTCAGCTTTGTCCCTCGCATTTAATAACCGCCTCAGCGTTTTATCTTATCGAAAAAGTCCAAAAGGAACTTTTTCGATAAGATAAAAGCTCTGCCTTGCGGCAGAGCTTTTTATTGATATTATGTAGTTCTTATTTCACGCCACTCTTAGCGATTTTGTATACACCGATTGTTAGCATTGGCAACACATACACAAAGAAGAATCCATATGACGCCGCACCATATCCTTTTAGGATGAGGGTTAGAAGTCCGAATTGTGAGATGACGATACCCACACCGATTAAGATTAGGGCGCCAACAGGAGTGAACCATTTTGGCATTTCTTTACCTGTTGATTTGTAAGCTGTCTCAGCTCTATCTGTAACGGCAAAGATGAAGCCTGCGCCTGTCTCGATAAGTGTGCCAAATAGTACGAATTGGAACACATATTGTAGCCAAGGAGCATTTAGCTGTGTAAGCATATAGTTTACAGGTAGTCCTTGTGAGAGAACTTCAGGTGAGAAACCAACCATAGCAACATATAGGAAGATAGCAGGTAGGATTCCGACCACACCAGCGATAACACCGGCGAGGATCGCATCTTTACGAGTTGTACAGTGCTTAACTGTGTATAGAACAGCAGGGATGATTCCAAGATTATAGAAAGCATATTGGAAACCAAGTGTCACCCAACCATCGTTTATTTCACCCATAGCGAAGTTGCCCGAGATTTGATCGCCGATGTTCATGAATGCCATGATGAGGAAGAGTGCGTATACACCATATAGTACAAATGACCAGTAAGATAGGATTTTCTCGATAAGAGCTGAGCCGTTGATAACAAGGAAGAATACACCAGCGCCCATTGCGAAAATACCGATCCATTTGTTTAGTCCAAAAAGTTCATTTAGGATATCGCCCGCAGAAGCAGTAACGACCGCAAGGACGACCATGAGCAAAATCAGATAACAGATTTCATAAAGAACCCAACCTGGGCCTAAAAGTTTTTTTGTCATACTCTTGTAGTCATATGTTTTAAACACGCGGGTAAATTCAAATGTGACCGCACATACCACTGACCAAGTGACGAGTGAAATAAGGCACATTGACAATAGACCACCTAGTGAGCCTGACGAACCAAAATATTGCACGATTTCAGCACCTGTACCATATCCGCCTGCAATAACGACAGATTGAAAAACGATGCCCGGAACCAAAAGTTTTTGGAACCAATTACTTTTTTTTGCTGTTTTCTCCATGTTAATCCTCCTAAATTGAATTACAACCATACAGGTTGAGTTTAATATTCTCAAGTGAAATATGCAAATGCGTGAGAATGTTACATATATTTTAACAAAATGTGAAGAAAAATGATAGTGGCAAATTGTACAAAAATATATATAAAAAATCCACTATTTGAGGTGAATTACACTAAAAATCGCCAAATGTAACATTTTTGGGCGCAAAATCGCAATAAATGATATCTACCTTTTTTATTTTGCTTGCAATTGCAGTTTTAATTTAGTATAATTGTATTATTTCTATTATTAATTTATATGGAGGCGGCAATGAAATATAAAATAAGAAAGCATCTGAAGGAATTTAGTCCGGTAAGCTATGCGGCGATACCTGAGTTGATTACAAAAATACCAAAGGGTGAGTTGATTGATTGCTCATATGGAACAAATCCATATGGATACTCTAAAGAAGTCGCAGGTTATTTGAATATGCTATGCGAAAACCCTGCAATTGTATCTTTAATAAATGATTATCCTGACGCAACGTACAGCCAAGCGAGAAAGGCGATCTGTGAGTTCTTGTCACCGGTGGTCTCTTTAGATATAGATAATGTGAGATTGTCGGCAGGATCTATGGGTGGAGCGGAGTGCATTGCAAGTCTATTTATTGACAGCGGAACTAAGATTCTGGGATTTGCACCGCAGTTTTCTGAATTTGGCACGGTTGTTGAGGCTCATGGCGGCGTATATGACACTATATTGTTGAAGGAAGAGAATAATTACAAATTTGTTGCAGAAGAGCTGATTTCTGCAATGACAGATGAGCATGTGCTTATATATATTGACAATCCGACAAATCCGACAGGTCAGCTGATTTCACTTTCGGACATTGAGGCGATCTGCGTTGCAGCTAAAAAAATTGATGCAATGGTCGTTGTCGATGAGGCATATGGAGATTTTGTGGAGCTTGAATATTCAGCGGCAGCACTTATGGAAACGCATGATAATATAATTTTGATGCGCTCTTTGTCAAAAGGGCACGGTATTGCAGCGCTTAGAGTTGGCTATTTTGTGGCAAGCAAGCAATTGATGGTGGATATTGATAAAGTATATATGGCGTTTACGGTGACCACTCTCTCTGCAATGGTCTGTGAAAGAGCGCTGAGAGATAGGGATTTTATTAAGATGTCAAGGGAGAAAATTGCAAATTCCAAGAGGGAATTACTCTCGTCACTCAAAAAGTTCAAATGGAGCGAGACGGAGGACAGTGTTCCGATTTTTGTACTCACTCATCCAAATGAAAATGTAGATTTATTTTTGTTGCTCGCAGAAAATAAGGTGTTTGCGGAGCCTGCATATGGGTTTAGGAATTTACCCAAAAACACAGTTAGACTCAGAATTCCAAAGGATATCAATCCACTACTAGAAGTGCTTTTGGAAATTGAAAGCAAAATTTAGACAAAATTGAAGGGGATACTGATGTTTAGACCCAAAAGTTATATTAGGCGAGAGTTACTGCTGTTTTTTATTTTGACTGGCGTCATAGCTTTTGGCGCAGGGCTTAGTGATATGCTGTGGGCGAACTATTTCAAAGATGCCTATAATGTCGATGAGATTCAGAGAGCATTCTTGGAGTTCCCACGAGAACTTCCGGGTATTTTATGCGTATTTGTAATAGGTGCGCTTTCATTTCTTGGAGATATGAAAATTGTGCTAGTCTCACAAGTTTTGTCGCTAATTGGAATTGCAGTGCTTGGATTAATCACACCTACATATGCAGTGATGATAATATTTTTGTTTACACACTCGCTCGGAGGTCATATATTCCTGCCACTCTCAAGTTCAGTTGGAATGGCACTTTCAGAGCCTGATAAAGTTGGGCTTAGAATGGGGCAACTTGGAAGTGTAAAAACGGGAATGGGATTTTTTACAGGGATTTTAGTATTCATCGGATTTAGAATGGGATTTTTCTCATTTAAGACTGAAATTATCTGGGTGTTCATTTTAAGTGCCTTTGGCTATCTCGTAGCGATTATCGTGTCTTATTTGCTGGTAAAGGAAACGAAAAAAGACAATGTTGTTTTTCCCAAAAAAAACACTGGGCTTGTATTTAAGAAGGAATATAACTACTATTATCTTCTTACGGTTTTGCACGGTGTTCAAAAACAAATTGCGCTGGTTTTCGGCTCATGGGTTATCATCGACTTGTTGGATAAAGGCGCTGATATCATGTCGCTCTTAATTATTTTAAGTAGCTTTATTGGTATGTTTTTCTTTAGATATGTCGGGAAGTGGATTGATAGCAAGGGCATAAAATTCATGATGTATGTGGATGCTCTCAGCTTTATTTTTGTATATGTGTTGTTTGGAATTTCCGTGTGGCTGATTTATGATGGTATTATTGGTGACACTACATATATGGTGCTGTTTATATATTTACTATTCGTGCTTGACCGCTTATCGATGCAAGTGGGCACCGTCAAATCGGTGTATCTAAGGAAAATTGCAGTAGTGCCAGAAGATGTTACAAAAGGGCTCTCGACAGGTACAGCCCTTGACCACATCGTCTCAATTATTGCCGCGCAAATAAGCGGTTTTATATGGGCGAGCTACGGACCGCATTGGGTTTTCTATTTTGCGGCGTTCTTCTCATTGGGTAATTTGTATGTGGCGTATAAGATAAAAGAGCCCAAAGTCGCAGTGTAAAAAAGAATATACTAAAAGTTACTTGCTTATAATATTGATTGCCCCAGATTATGCGAATCGCACAATCTGGGGCAATTTCATATATTAAGGCTTTTATTTCATGTAGCCTAGCTTAAACAATTGATTATCATTTCAAATATTCATCAATCGCCGAGCCTTTTTCTCGCACAACTTCAATATTTTTAATATTACAGCCCTCAAAGATGTCCTTGCCGATTTCGTTGACGGAACTTGGTATAGTAATTTTCTTAAGTCTCTTGCAAAAGGCAAAGGCGCCCTCCTCGATTTCCTCTAAGCCGTCAGGCAAAACAATTTCCGTAAGACTTGAACAGCCAAGGAATGCTCTCTCGCCGATAAAGGTGAGAGGGCTTTTTATTTCTACCCTCTTGAGCTTTTCACAATGGGTAAAGGTAAGACGCTCAAGAGCCTCAAGTTTTGACGGAAGTGTAATCTCGACCAGTGATGTGCAATCCATGAATACGCCCTCCCCCATGAAGGTGATGTTGTCGGGAAGTTGGATTTTTTCCAGCGCGAAGCACTCCGCAAAGGCTCTTTTCTCGATTTCAACAACAGCTTTTGGCAATGTGATTTGGGTCAAAGACTCACAGCCCATGAACAGTTCAGCACTTATTGTCTTAATATCTTTTGGTAAGTTGACTTTTGAAAGTGCATCACTATACATGAATGCGCCGTCCCCGATATTCGTCACGCTGTCAGGGATATCCACTTCCTCAAGTGCGCTACATCGAAAAGTCTCGCTGCCAATGGATTGCAATTTCTTTGGAAACTCAATTTGAGAAAGTGAGTCGCAATACTTAAATGCGCCATCTTCGAGATGGGTGACAGAAATTGGAAATGTCACGCTCGCCACGTCATACGCCTCGATGAATGCGCTTTCGCCAATAGTTACAATGCCTTTTGGAATGACGACATTTTCCTCGTCTCCAATAAATTTCTTTAATATGTTGTCCACTAGCTTAAAGCTCTCCGCCATCTTAAACTCCTTTCATATAACAAGTCCGACGGGACAATGGTCACTACCCATTATTTCAGGGTATATCTTAGCTTCGATAAGTTTATCATTCATGGTGCTTGAGCAGAGAAAATAGTCGATGCGCCAACCTGCATTGCGCTCCCTCGCCTTGCCCATGTAGCTCCACCATGTATATGCAGCCTCAAGCTCCGGATTAAAAAAGCGGAAAGTATCTGTAAATCCTGCGTCAAGTAATGCTGTCATTTTATTTCGCTCTTCGTCAGTAAATCCTGCACTACGCCTATTGCTTTTCGGATTTTTCAAATCAATTTCCTTATGAGCTACATTTAAGTCCCCACATATAATTACAGGTTTCTTAGAATTTAGAGCTAGGAGATATTCCCGAAATGCGTCCTCCCAAACTTGCCTATAATCAAGGCGAAGTAGTTCCTGCTTGCTATTTGGAGTGTACACAGTAACAAGATAAAAATCGGGATATTCAAGTGTTATAACTCGGCCCTCTTTGTCGTGTTCTTCGATCCCCAAGCCATAAGCGACGCTTTGTGGCTCGTGTTTTGTGAAAACCGCTGTTCCGCTGTATCCCTTTTTTTCAGCACTGTTCCAATATTGATAATATCCCTCGGGGGCAAATTCCGCCTCTCCCTCTATCATTTTTGTCTCTTGCAGACAAAATATATCAGCATCTTCTTGATTGAAGAAGTCGTTAAACCCCTTTTTAAGACATGCACGAAAACCATTTACATTCCATGAAATCAGTTTCATATAAACTCCATTCTAATTTATTCCTATCTATCTTACCACAATATTGTGCCTTTGTAAACATAAAAAGGGGCTCTCTTTGTAAATTTTGTGCAATATATCGGTGAAATTTCAATGTTTAGAAAGCTTTGGGGGTGGGTTGTATTGTATATGTTGTAAAATGCATTAAAAAAATTTAAGATTTGCTATTAAGTTTTTTCTAAAAGTGCCGACTGTATTTTTATAAAAAATTTGCATTTTAAACTTAAGTTTTTTTAGCTCGTGCCGAGGGTGTTTTTTTATAAAAAAACATTTAAAAAAGGCTTAAGTTTTTTTGATATCTGCCGTTATATATTGTGAGGGATGAAACACAAAATCTTACAGCGAGAAGACTTTCGAAGATTTTTCACTTTTTTTCAAAAAAGGACTTAAGAAAAATCGAAGGGACGTCGATATAAATTGTGAGACGAGAAAACACTCTCAAAAAAATGCAAGTATTTTTTGTATATACAATAGTTTTATGCAAAAATAATTATATTATCTACTTTTTATCAAGGGAGAAATGACAATGATTATTCAACACAACTTACCTGCAATGAATGCACACAGACAACTACTCGGAAATAATAATACAGTGTCAAAGGCCCTTGAGAAACTTTCTTCAGGTTACAGAATCAATCGTGCCGGTGATGACGCTGCGGGTCTTGCGATTTCCGAGAAAATGAGAGCTCAAATCCGTGGACTAAATCAAGCTGAGAGAAACACACAAGATGCAATTTCACTTATCCAAACAGCTGAGGGCGCTCTAAATGAGAGTCACGCTATCCTCCAACGCATGAGAGAGCTTTCTGTTCAAGCGGCAAATGGTGTATATGATGATGAAGTTGACCGTGCAAATCTGGACAAAGAGGTTGCGCGCCTTAAAGAAGAGCTTAACAGAATTTCAACATCAACAAACTTCAACGGTATTGAATTGCTTGACGGCACTCTTAGAAGAGTTGCGGCAACAATTGAAACAGAGGGTGCGGATACAAGCCTTATTGAAAATATCGGAAACAGCGAATATGGCACAGATACAACACAACAAGAGTATTCAATTGACCTTGCAACAGTTAACTTTGAGTTCGGTGCGCGTGCGACAACCGGTGCTGACCTTGCTGACCCATACACAATTACAATCAAAGACGCTGACGGTGGAGATGTTGTTTTCACAGCTAATGACCTACCTGATGGCGCTGCAATCGAAAGCGTTGAAGATATTGCCGCTCTATTTAATGGAGTGACAAATGCGGCGTCTACAATTGCGCCACTTGGAGCAGAAGTGGATCAATATGAAATCGAAGTAGTCGGAACAAAACTTTTTATTAAAGATATAGTTACAGAGACAGTACCAATGGTAGCTGCTGATGCTGACACAGCGATTGACGCTGACAGAACAGGCGTTACTGCGGCAACTGCTGAAGTTGGTGGAGCACCAGTGCCTGGGACATTGTTTGACCTTGGCGAAGCTGTTGTTATTGACGCGGCGCCTGCTATCACACAAGGTACAGCAGGATTTATCAACACAGGTAGCGACCTATCAGGCAAGCTCAAAGTTGTCCAAGAGGGCAAAGGTGAGACAGTTAGCACAACTTCACTTACGACAGCGGCTTTTGATGCACTAGGTCTTGGTAATGGCGACATTTTGACAATTGAGACAAGAAATCTAAATGACGCTGGTGATGAAATTATCACAAAACATCAATATAGATATGTAGAGAGTGGCGCAGAGCCACTAAGCGCAGACAATACTGCAACTCCGGACCCAATTCTTGCGACATTTACATCAATCGAGGATTTGATTGTTGCTGTTAATGCGTCACATGAGGCGGCAGCGGCACCAAATGTATCTTCTGTAAATGCGCTTGGAAGCGATGAGACTGGTATCGTTATCAGAAACAACGCGACAGGTCTAAACGGCGAGCTTATTATCGAAGTTGAGTCAGTGGCGAAGTCCGCTCAAACTCAAATCGTATTCGAAGACAATATCAAAGCGGGCACAAAAATCACAGTCGGCAGCCAAACATTTGAATTTGTTGCAGACGCTGACGATGTGACATTCGGCAACAGCCCATTGGTTGTAAATGGTCTTGCAGGCGGCGAATATTTGACAAAAGAGCAAGCTGCGAGAGCGCTTAATGACCACCTAAACAGCATCTCTATCATCGGATGCACAAACTCAATCGGTGTGAATCCAGGTGAAGATGACCATATTGTAACAATTGAAAGCCTTGCTAGCAATGAAGGCGCAGAAGTTCCTGAAGTTGAAGTAAACGGTGGCGGACTTGTGTTCCAAATCGGCGCAAATGGCAATAGTGATCAAAGAGTTACCCTCAACATTGAGGATTGCAGTGCGAAAAATCTTGGTGTAGACCAAGTGACATTGCAAACAGCAGATGACGCTAATCGTGCTATCGTAGCACTTGATGGAGCGATAAATTCAGTATCTTCTACTCGTGCGGATCTTGGTGCTCTTCAAAACAGAATGGAGCACACAAGTGCTAACCTAAAAGTTGCGGAAGAGAATCTACAAGCGGCTGAGAGTCGTATCCGTGACGTTGACATGGCAGAAGAGATGATGAACTTTACAAAAGCGAATATCCTTGTACAATCAGCTCAAGCGATGCTTGCACAAGCAAATCTACAACCACAAGGCATCCTACAACTTCTTCAACAATAAAAACGAAATATAACCCGAGGTATGCCAAAACTACGCCGCCTACTTATGCATTAAAATTAAGTGCATCATAACTATATAAATGATGACGCAGGGGTCACCCCTGTCTAAGATTACAGCAGAGTAGGCAATTGTACAACCGAAACGGCGCGCGATACGCATGACAGAAGTCGTGCAATTGCACAACCCAAAGCGGTGTAATTTGCATGACAAAAGTGGTGCAATGCGCTTGATGAGTTGTGACACGTAGACTGGCGAAGGCGCAGTGCGCTTGCTTATGCACTATATGTAAGAATGTCGCGAGATGCCGACATCACAGGGGACACCCCTGTCAACAATTAAGAATGGCAGAGCAAGCAAAACAAGCTTAAGATATGCTCATTTATGCACTATATGTAAGAATGTCACGATGCTGACATCACAGGGGACACCCCTGTCAACAATAAGAATGGCAGAATGGGCAATAGGTAAGATGGCGGTTTGACATGATAGTTCTCTTAAAGACGGAGTCTTAAAAGGGCTTATTTGTCAACGGCGCAAAACAAATGGGTATCACATAGGCATGCATGAGGCATGCAAAAAAACAGTGGCATCTGCCACAATAAAAAAATTATGGAGGATTATTATGATTATTCAACACAACATGCCGGCGATGAACGCACATAGGCAATTACTTTCAAACAACAATACAAATACTAAGGCTCTTGAAAAACTATCATCAGGTTATAGAATCAATCGTGCAGGCGATGACGCTGCGGGTCTTGCGATTTCAGAGAAAATGAGAGCGCAAATTCGTGGACTGGATATGGCTGGTCGCAACGCACAAGACGGTATTTCACTAATTCAAACAGCAGAGGGTGCTCTTAATGAGACTCACGCTATTCTCCAACGTATGAGAGAACTTTCAGTTCAATCTGCAAACGGAATTTACGATGACGAAGTTGACCGTACAAATCTTGACAAAGAGGTACAACGTCTAAAAGGCGAGATCGACAGAATTTCAACATCAACAAACTTTAACAATATCGAACTTCTAAACGGTGACCTTGAGAGCAAGGCTAGCGTTGAAGTTAAAGCTGGTGCTGACGCAGGTATCACAGAGGATATCGGTTCGCTTTCAAACGGTGCTGATTTCAAAGCAGAGACATATACAGTTGACCTTGCAACAATCGGTATTGATTTTGAAAAAGGCATCGAGCATGGTGAAGTTTTCACTATCTCACTAGAAACAGCGGGCGGCTCACCAATTACACTTACAAGTAAAATGGTAACAGACGATGCAGGACTTGCAGGTGAAGACGTTATCAGAAGATATGATGATATTTCTGATATCGCAGCTCTGTTTGACGGCACGGCGTTTGCTATCAAAGCTGACGGCACACAAAGCGCAGGAACAGGTATACTTGCGGGAGATGCGGTATATGAAGTTTCGGTTGTTGGTTCAAAACTAACATTTGAGCATGTTGGAACAGCAACAGCTGACGCAGCTGGTGTGTTTGCTCCAGAGACAATTCCGACAGCTCCGGCAGGAGCGGCAGGTCCGGTGGTAACACCGACTACTGTTGCAAACAACACAACTACAGCGGCTTATGACACATGGAAAGCTACAACAGATGCAACAGGGCACACAAATGCTGATTTATTAAATGAGCAAACAATAGACCTAGGTGGCGATGTTAAATTTGACCTAAATGAAGACTATTCATTCGAGGCTGGCACCACAGCTAGCACAGATATCAAATTTATCGACACAACAACAACAGATCTAACAGGTAAAATTAAGCTTGCGCAAGAGGGAACAAATGCAACACGCACAAGCAATACATTGACAAAAGCTTCATTTGATGCACTAAACTTGCGTGACGGCGACAGCCTCACATTCTACATCGAGGATAGCGCTACTCCTGCAAACACAGTGGAAGTTACATTTGACTATGTATCTTCAGGCGCAGAGCCAACAGTTGCAAATGATGCCGGAAATGGCACATTCACAACTATTGAGGACTTGATTAGAGGTATCAATGACCTTGGCGCACTTGGTATGGCTGATGCTGACCCAACATTGCTACAAGCGAAAGCTGTCGGAAATGATGAGACAGGTCTTGTTGTGACAATCGGCGGAAATGACGCATACGGCACAGACGGATTTATGGAGATTAACCATACATCAGTTAAAAAGGCGGCTGAATCTGTAATCACATTCGACGACGGTATCCGTTCAGGCTCAACTGTTGTTGTTAACGGAATTACATATGAATTCGTTGATGAAGCTGAAAATGCAATCAAGGGCAATGAAGTAATCATTGTAAATGCACTAGCAGGCGGTGCTAGCCTAACTGGCTCACAAGCTGCAAAAGCGTTCAATGACTATCTAAACACACAAAATCTAATTGAATTCTCAAATAAAATTGGTCAAAATGCAGGCGAAGATGACAACAAAGTAACTGTATACTCACTTGACAAATCTGAGGCGGCAGATTCTGCTGACATCAGTGTGAGTGCAGGCGGCCTAACATTCCAAATCGGTGCAAATGGTCTATCAGACCAACGTGTATCACTCAATATCAATGATATGAGTACATTCGGAATGGGCATTGAGGACATCTCAATCGCAAGCCAAGACGAGGCGAACCTTGCAATTGACGTACTTGACGATGCAATCAATTTCGTATCCAGCCAACGTGCGGAACTCGGTGCTCTACAAAATAGACTTGAGCACACAATTTCCAGCCTTGCTGTTAACGAAGAGAACTTACAAGCTGCGGAGAGCCGCATAAGAGACGTAGACATGGCGGAAGAGATGATGGAATTCACAAAATCCAACATTCTTTCACAAGCTGCACAATCTATGCTTGCTCAAGCGAATATGCAACCACAAGGCATACTCCAACTACTCCAAGGCTAATATATCAAAACTTTGCAAAATCATTACCGAACTTAATGAGATTGTCTGCGGACGGAGGAGACTTAGGCTGCAAACAGTTCATTGAAATAATCATTTCCGTGAATAGTCTAGCGAGAAAGTCATTCCAAGCAGCTTAAGCTGTAAGGAGTGCTCGAGGAAGCATATGTTTTTGGGACTGCACCCAAAGGCATGGTCAAAGGCGAACTCACTTTGACAGTGCTAAATCGGATTATCCAGCGCCTTAAAAATTCACATACAGCCTACATGGTTACGTTTGATTTGCCAACTTATGCATAGCGGTTAGGGGACTTGCTGCTAGGCATAGCGTCCTAGGCACAGCCCCGCATATATGCCGCACAACTTTAGCAGAGTTGGCATTGACGGCGGAAGCTCATAATGGCGGCGAATTCGAACAATGGTGCTACAATATGTAGTATCAACCAAAAATACAGTGGCACAGCCACTTAAAAATCATGGAGGAATATTATGATTATTCAACACAACATGCCGGCAATGAATGCACACAGACAACTTCTTTCAAACAACAACACAAACACTAAAGCACTTGAGAAACTATCATCAGGTTACAGAATTAACCGTGCAGGTGATGATGCTGCGGGCCTTGCAATCTCAGAGAAAATGAGAGCTCAAATCCGTGGTCTTGATATGGCTGGGCGTAATGCTCAAGACGGTATTTCGCTTATCCAAACAGCAGAGGGTGCTCTAAATGAGACACACTCAATCCTACAACGCATGAGAGAGCTTGCAGTTCAATCAGCAAATGGTATCTATGACAACGAAGTAGACCGTGCGAACCTTGACAAAGAAGTTCAAAGACTAAAACAAGAGGTTGACAGAATCTCAACATCAACAAACTTCAATAACATCAACCTACTTAACGGCGACCTTGAAAGCCAAGCAAGTGTTGAAGTGAGAGAGGGTGTTGACGCTGGAATCACTGAGAATGTGGGATCACTCACAAACGGTGCTGATTTCATCACTGAGACATACACAATCGACCTTGCAACAGTTGGTATCGACTTTGACAAAGCGGTTGAGCATGGTGAGGCTTTCCAAATCACTCTTGAGACAGGCGCAGGCGAAAGTTTGACATTGACTTCAAACATCGTAACAAATGAGACAAATCAAGCTGGTGCAGATGTTATCCACCGTTATGACAATATGTCAGACATCGCTGCTCTCTTCGATGGTACATCATTTGCAATTAGTGCTGACGGCACACAAAACACAGGTGCTGACTTGGTTAACGGTGATGCGGTTTATGACATCAGTGTTGTTGGAACAAAGTTGACATTCACTCACATTGCAACATTGACTGATGATGTGACAGGTGCACTTGTGGTTCAAGATGCAACTGCTGCGACTGATAGCGGAGCGACTGTTACAGAATCGACAACGATTCTAAACACACTTGATCCAACAGCAAGAACAACTATTGAAGGAGCTGCTCATGCAACAAGTCACACAAATGCAAAACTTCTTGCAGAGCAAAGACTTGACCTTGGTGGCGAGATTAAGTTTGACTACGGTGTGGGTGCTGATGAAGCTGCTGATGGCGGCGGTGCAGCTGACAACACAGATACTAAATTCCTTGACACAACAACAACTGACCTTACAGGTAAGCTAAAGCTTGCGACAGAGGGAACAAACTCAACTCGTACAACAAACACAATTACAAAAGAAGCTCTTGAAGCTCTTAATCTACGTGATGGCGATAGCCTAACATTCACAATCATGAGTGAAGACCCAACAATCCCAGGATTGTTGACAGAGAAATCAGTAACATTTGACTATGTGTCATCAGGCGCTGAGCCATTTGTTGCTAATGATGCCCTAAACGGTACATTCACAACAATTGAAGACCTAATTAAGGGTATCAATGGCATGTACGCATCAACTGGTGCACCTGCCGCAGAGGCAGCTGGCACAGTTACAGCTGGCGGCACAGCAAATGGTCTTGGCGGTGCTACACCTGACCTACTACAAGCTGGTGCAATCGGAAACAATGAGACTGGAATTACAATCACAATCGGCGGTACAAACTCACAAGGTAATGCTGGTGTTCTTGAAATCAGCCATACTTCAGTTAAAAAAGCTGCTGAGAGCGTAGTTTCATTCGAAGATGGAATCCGTGAGGGTTCAACAGTGATTGTTAACGGAACTACATTTGAGTTCGTGTCAGATCCTGAAAAAGCAATCAAAGGTAATGAGGCAATCGTTGTTAACGCACTTGCTGGCGGTGCTAGCCTAACTGGCTCACAAGCTGCAAAAGCATTCAATGACTACCTAAACACACAAAACATCGTTGGTTATTCAAATAAAATTGGACCAACATCTGGTGTAGATGACAATATCGTAACTGTTTACACACTTGAGAAAACAGCAGCTGCTGAAATCGCTGATGTAAACGTTAATGCAGGCGGCCTAACATTCCAAATCGGTGCAAATGGTCTTTCTGACCAACGTGTATCACTGAATGTTGCTGATATGAGTTCAATCGGTCTTGGTATTGCTGATATTTCAATCGGCACACAAGATGCTGCTAACCTTGCTATCGACATCATTGATGATGCAATCAACTTTGTTTCAAGTCAACGTGCTGAGCTTGGTGCTCTTCAAAACAGACTTGAGCACACAATTTCTAACCTTGCAGTTAATGAAGAGAACCTTCAAGCTGCTGAGAGCCGCATAAGAGACGTAGACATGGCGGAAGAGATGATGGAATTCACAAAAT
>CAYJIE010000014.1:0-37405 GCA_964370145.1 uncultured Oscillospiraceae bacterium | reverse complement strand
TAAGTGTAGCTTTCCAACTAAGATTTCTCTTAATTGTGGCTACACTTTTATAGTACCAAATAGAGGTAACAGCTTTTTAGTCTGTTACCTCATGGTATAAAATCAATAAGGTAACAGCAAAACTTTCGCTGTTACCTCATAGAAATTCGATATTTAATTTTAATTTATTTAGTTGGTTTTTCTTAAATAATAATTTGTATTTTAGCTGTTACTTCATGCTCAAAACTAACGGCAAGGGTTCAAATCTCTACAGTAGGCTTTGGGGAGCAGTTTATAACACCACTTTTTCTTGAAATGAAAAAACACCAAAATCTCCGTTTTTCTCTCGAATTCTCGATTTATCTCGTGAATTCTTCGAGGGGAGCATTTTGGTGTTCACCATCTGGCGGAGACGGTGAGATTCGAACTCACGTGCGATTGCTCGCAAACTGATTTCGAGTCAGCCCCGTTATGACCTCTTCGATACGTCTCCATATATAGTCAATGTCAAAATGACAAAAACTTTGTAAAATTACTTTTTGTAAAAGTGTTAGAACTTTTGTTAGAACTGGGGTGGTGTCCAATATGACTTAAATCGCTGCAACTCGCATTTCAAGCGGATTATTCAGTCAAAAATCCGTTAGAACAGCTATCTCTATGTGCCGATTTCGAGTCGTTCTCGTTATGACCACTTCGATACTTCTCCATATATAGTCAATGCCATTGGCATAAACTTTGTAAACTGATTTTCATTAGATAAAAATTGTAAATTAATGTCATCTATTTTGATATTTTTCGATGAAGTTTTTAGGCTATAATAAAACTTTTCGCTGGATAACTGTGAGCAAGCCGTGAGCAAAATCAATGAAAATTAGCAATTCAAAACCGCTCAATCCCGTGACACAGGCGCGTTTTAGGAAAAGTTCGGGTAACTGCGAGGGTCTCGTTTCAAGTTAAACTAGCCACATTCACTAACCAAAGTACGACTAGCTTAGGAGCATCTTCCCTACTCTCAAGTGAATGTCGGTTCATCGCACATTATTATCATAACATTGAATAAGTAGCTAAATAATTATATAATAAATTCAATATTTAGTCAAGTTATATTTTCATTCGCTAAATTATTAGTAATTTCTTCACAATATACATAATATCGACATTGACAAAATTGTAACTTTAATATAAAATTAGTAAAATGGAATGAATACTATACTATTGCAAATAAAAAATTTATATACAAATTGTTGAATACCTTTATTTAGAAGGAGGTTATTGATGAACATTCCAAAAAAGGACCAAACTGTTGTAAAGAACAAAGATGCTGCTAGGGTTGGTGTTTTCGAGGGTCTTTCGAGAGCCGTCTTAACTCATAACAGCAATTTAATGTGTGTGGAGAACTATTTTGAAAAGCATGTCGCGGCTCCACTCCACAGTCATCCCAACGAGCAGATAAGCTATATTGTTGAGGGGGTCTTCTCTTTTAGTTACGAGGGCTCTGATTACATTTTAGGCAAGGGTGACTCTATCATTTTCCCTGCGAATGTCGAACATTCAGCTGTCTGTCTTGAAAAAGGCATTGTTCTGGATGTTTTCACTCCTCCACGAGAGGACTTTTTGCCATAATAAATTGAAGATAATATTCACGCCGAGGCGAAACGCTCGTTTTGCCTCGGTGCTTTTTCGATAAAAAACATTTACCATGAAACAATATTCATCTGCGACTCGTATATATTATGACAGCTGTCGATTGGAGGTATTACATGCAAAGAGAAATATATGACAGAAACATAAACACCGTATACAAAATTTGCCTTATGTATATGAAAAACACTACTGACGCAGAAGATGCGAGCTCTGCTGTTTTCTTGAAATATCTTGAGAAATCTCCGCATTTTGAAAGCTTAGCTCATGAAAGAGCATATTTCATTACCTGTGCAAAAAATCATTGCAAGGATATTTTTAAATCATTTTGGCGGGCAAAAAGAGATTTTCCAGAGACAATCCCTGAACAAGCAGCACTTGACATCGAAGAAACCGAGCTCACATATCTACTGTTTAATATGCCCGAAAAGTATCGCATACCAATTTATTTGCACTATTTTGAAGGTTATCAAACGAAAGAGATTGCACAGCTTATGAGCTTAAATGAAAACACTGTGCGCACAAGATTGGCTAGAGGTAGAGCCCTATTAAAAATCGAGCTGGAAGGAGTTTTAAGTTATGAATAAATTTGAAAACATCTCCGAGAAACTAAACCCCAACGAATTACAGAAAAATAAAATATTCAATAATATAAGCCCTGTAAAATCTTCTAAAAAGAGACTGCGGCTCACACCCATTACAATTTGCATCGCCATTTTGCTTTCTGCAATTTCAGTAGGTGCTGCGACTGTCCTTGACATTGATTTCTTGAATTTCCTGAATCCGCATAATGATGAGCAGGCTAAATTGCTGGCAAACGGAGCTTATTTAATCGACGAATACATCGAGCAAGACAGTGGCACAGTCCATGTTAAGCAAATCATCGGTGACTCAAACATGTCGTACATCCTCTTTGATTTCATCGCCCCAGAAGGTGTCACTCTCGACGGATACCAATACTTCCCTGAGGACATGTACTTTAACAGCGATCACAGCAGTCATATGTATTCTGGAGAAATGCTGCCCGACGAAAATCCCAATGATAATATCGCTTCGTTCATCTTCACCGTAATATCAGATGATGGTGGTTTTGAAGGTCATGATATAAAACTGTCTTTTTCCAATTTCTATGCATATGAGACTATGGAGGAGTTTGAAGATGATGTCACCACTCCTACACTCATCGCCAAAGGCACTTGGACATGTGAATTCGAGGCAAACTTTAAGTCATATTCAGAGCATATTAACATTGATAAAGATATTGAGATGTTTGGCTACGAAGCCACTGTCGACACAATTTCAATTTCTCCGATTTCAGCAACCGTTGTCATCAAATCTGACTATGTAGATGAGATTTCCACCGCACGCCGTGAGAGCGTGAAAGATTTACCGCTCACTTTCCATTATGCAGATGGCACAACCGAACTTCTCGATTCTTTCAACGGCCTCATATCTGCAAGTGCTAGCAAAAAAGAAATTGTAACTGTCAAAGAATTTGAGAGTGTCATAAATGAAAAAGAAATTATCTCCGTAGAATTCTTCGATGTGGTTATCTATGAGCGAGAACTCACAAATTAAATATTGTTATATAAAAAACAGTGTGGTAATACCACACTATTTTTTTATATAAACCTATGGCGGGGTCGGTGTTGTAGTCTCCTGCTCATAATAGGTGATCGGTGAAAATGGTACCAATTTCTCTTCTATCACTGTTGTGCCATCACGGTCAATGAGCTCAAATCGCACATAAAAAGGCTCTGCAATTTCCGTCAAATTTGCAATGGGGTCTCCGTCTGCATCTAAAATATCATTAATATCCAGCTCTGCAAGCGATCTTCCCTCATACAAATCCTCTGGGAGCACTAAAAATCCCGTTGCATCGTCGGGCGCATTCATATTGTACAGCCTACCGTCTTTGATGGCAAGGAAATGCGCCATTCCATTTGCCGTTCTAAATTCCATCATTCGGCTATCACCATTCCCGTCGCCATCTGTGTCAATTAGCGAATCAAATGACGCACTAACTATCCCATTTGCAAAAAATGACATCTCCTGCGTGAGCGAATCTAATAGTGACGCGGACTCTGCTTTTGCGAGCGAATCATAATATACTGTGAGGGTGGGTTGAATCATTTGAGCTGTTGCGAGTATGATAATTGAGAGCAATACCATGCAGAGAATAAGCTCCACTAGGGTAACGCCCTTATTGTTTTTTATCACTTTTTTTAGCTTGCAAAATTTCATATAATCTCCGCTTATCTCTCTTTATGATCCTTTAGGGTAAAATGCAATCATTGATTCTGACATAAAAACATCAACTTCAATTTCTTCGCTGACCTCAAATTTCTCATTCTTATTGCCATCTTCATTAATATCAAGATTTGCGATCTCAAAAGAAATCGTGGCATTTACTTCACTGTCATTTTTACCAACATTATTCCCGCTGGCTGTTTCATCTTGCATGAGCGCCAATGCCTCATATGCCTCATCGTTAAGGCGTGAATCACCGCTACTCTTTGAATTTAGCCTGACTGCTGTCAAGAGCATGACTGAAATTGTCGTGGCAAACACAGTGAACACGAGAAAGCTGATCATGATTTCAACAAGAGTTTCACCACTTTTGTTATTTATTTTTTTATAAAGTTTATTCATATGATACTAAACTCCATGTCCCCTCATCAATAAGCTGTTTTTGCTCTAAACCTGTACTATTTCTGTTTGTTTCAATTTCAGCTTTACTAAGTTCATATACAGCAGTTGTTCGCTTAACTTCCTCTGACATTCTCACTTCAACAGTAACTTCGAAAATACCGCTAAGTTCTGTGGCTTCCGGTATATAAATATTCTCTGTGCTCAAAACTGTTCCATCTTTACTAAGATGTTCATAAACCACGATATTTCCCTCTCGGACTTGCACATTTGGTATCAGTCTTCCTGTCACTGTGTATACTGGTTTTGCTTCTGCCTGCGCCACTGCGGCTGTCGAAATGTTTGGATAGTTATCCCCTAGCGTGATATCTATATCAAACTCAATCGCTTCTTCTGTGTTGCTCTCGTCAACAGCATATACATACATACTGCGAAGAAGTTCACTTTTTAACAGCAAATCTTGACTGGAATTAAAAAATCTATTCTCCTTAATGTCAGATGTCTCCTCTTCCTCACTTAACATCTCCGACATTATCACCTTGTGTAAGCTGGTAAGATATAGATCCATCTGATTTTGTCGTAATTCACTTGCCGTTGTGCCGGCTCCAGCGCTAGCAGCTGTGAGCGCCGCTCCCGCAAGTGCAAACAAAAATGTCATGAGGGACAGCACAATTAAAATTGATGCGCCACTCTTATTCATCAGTGCTCTATTCATTCTCTTAATCATGCGCTCTCCCCCTCTCTTATTCACTAATTTTAACTTCAATTTTCGGTGAAGTTAATGTAAAGTCTTTTACTAATTCAGGTAGTAGCCCTGTGCTCTCGTCATATTCAATAGTGATTGTGTAGTAGAAACTTCCTGACGGTACAGGTTTATCGGGAACTTCATCAATTGCCATTCTCACTGTTTGGAAATCTGCAAATGAAAAATCAAACTCCCCATTGCCTTTGTCATTTAATGTGACACTGAAATCTTCCGTTGATTCAGATGACTCCGTATTGTCAACAACAAACGCTGTACCAGTTGCCATGTCCGAGCCTGCTGAGGTTTCGCTTGCATAAAAATCAAAGCTCACCGTAAAGTACGTATCAAGGAAATTATACATATTTGCACTAAACAGCAGTGGTTTGTTGCCTGTCTTAAAAGTTATCGTTCTTGTATTTTCCGTCATAATTAACGCACCCTCACCGTCATATGTATGGTGCGGTATCGTTTCATCAAATCCTGTCACAATTTCAATTTTTTGGTTTTCGGTGTCAACATCAGTTAGTTCTGTCTGTGAGATATTGTACATAAGCCCATCGCCATTGTCAGCTGCCGCAAGCGGCGCCGTAACACCATTAGAATCAGGAACTCTTGCTATATACATATTGCCGCTGACTTTACCGTTATCGTCGTCTCCGACATTGTTCGCAGACACAATCGTTCCAAGCGAATTAAAGTTCACTTCGGTTCCAGTCAATCTTATATTATTTAATTGCAATGAGTAGAACACACAGTCTGCAATCATTCCGTGATTTTCACCGACAATTCCACCTGCTGTCGAATTCCCAATCACTTGGAACGCCTCTTCACTAGCGGTTGGCTCCCTGTCAAAAATTACATTTGTATCACGAATATAAGAATTCGCACCCAGATATCCGGCAATAGCTCCCGTATGCGTAGTTTTGGTATTAACTCTACTATTATATAGCAATGAATTGTATATCGCAGTGCGCTTATCATCATCATCGACATAGTTTGCATTGTCAACATAGCCAACCAGTCCGCCAACGTAGTTAGCCCCGAGTATTACACTGTCCTCAACAATACATTCATATATAACCGCGCCATTGTCTGCATGGCCAACGAGCCCTCCGACATATTCCGCACCGTCTCTTGTCCCGACAACCATATCCACCAGATGCACGCCATACAGCCCTTCAGGGCGCTCTGTGTAATCTGTTTTGACATTTGAATCGCTGTCTCTTGGCACATATGTATTATCTTGCGTAGAAATTGCGCCAAACAGCCCGACATAAGCATTGTCATCAGAATCTTGGTTTTGTATTTTGCTGTCGTCAATGACAAAATTACCAATTACAAAGTTCCCTTGTGAGGGGTCTTGGTCATCTTTTGGTAGGCTCGTATATGTCCCGACAAATGGATTACTAATATCTCCGATTGGCGGGAAATTATAAATCGCAAGTCCCTCTTTATAACTCGCAGTTTCATTGATTATATCAGCAGTTTGGAGAAAATCACCGTCTAAATCATAGCGCACATTATAGAGATGGCGTGGAGATGCAACAGTGTTCGTTGGTCCAAAAAATGGGCTGTACGCATTTGACTGTATGTCAACTTGCTCACCAACAAGTCCAACATACATATTGCCATCGCCAATATTAATCTCGTTGTCATCTTCAATATTATTTGCATTTATGTCATAATGTTCGATCTGATACTTGTAGTTGATACTCTTATCATTGCCATAATCAAGTTTCGTATATGTCATATCTCCTACAACATAGTCAAGTATCACATAATAAACATGATAAGTGCGTTCGTCTGCTTCACCCTCATTTTCAATATATGTATCTCTCCATGTTGCTGTTTCATTGATATAACTATTTCTCACTATTGTGGTTTTTTCCCCACTACTTTCAGTCGCATTTCCCCTTGGATCATTAAGTATTGCCTTAAGAAGATTGTAACCATTTGATGTGCCTTTGCTATTAAATGCAATCTCAAAGACATTTTTCGTTGGTAAATCATGAGCACTTGTATCTTCTCTTGAAACTCTAATCTCTCGCTTATCAGCATCGCCCATGTAGAATGTGTAAACATCATCACCAATTTGGGTCAGCATTTCATCTGTCATCGTAATCTTAGCATATAGCATATTTCTGCTAAATACTTGCTTGTCATTCGATGCTATAATTGGGTCAAATGCACCGTCTAATAGCTCAAGTTTGATCCTGCCCAAATCATATTTATCAGGGTTTTCAATATCCACACCCGCAGTGTTGCTCTCGCCAATCAAATTTCCATGCGATGTGCCTGAAACGCCCATCCTATCAGTAATCGTATCACCTATTGCAATTTTTTCATCACTACACACCACCGACAGCACATTATATGAATCGCTGTCAATTGTAATTATGATATGCATATTTAATATTTCCGCTGTCAAAACAGGTCTTAGTAACGCTCTGAGTTGAGTGGATTGCTCTGTGGTTGGAGCATCAGGATCGTTGTACAAATAGCGATATCCGTCCTCCGTTGTTCCAACAAGCGTGCTCACATCCAGTATACCAATTTCAATTGCAGAGTTGTCTGCATCAGCGGCGTTGTCATACAGTGGGTGATTAAGTTTATCCACATTAGTGGTTCTAAGTTCAGTCAAGCGATTTTGCGCTGCAACAAAAATCGTCCTCGCAGTGACATCGAGCGACTCCGACGCCGCATGTACATTATATGCCGTCATATTGGGCACTGCGAGTGCTGTGATAATTCCGATTAGAAGGATTACGAGAACCATCTCAACCAGTGTAAACCCATTTTTATTTTTCATTCTCATATCCCTCCTTTACAAATTCTTAGCCTATCACCACAGGTTCAGTCATTGGCACCTCAAATGAAATTTCAATATCATGTAGCCCTGTGCGCAGTGGTATCCCGTCCTCCGGAACAATTGAAATTGCCGTAATTCTAAATGATTCAACAGTGTTAGTTAAATCCATTATTGTTTTCGCCTGCTCAAATGTACCTTTAACGCTCATTTGTGCATCAACTTGTTGAATGTATGCAATCGCCTCATCTGAATTTGACTGTGCAGCTGCAGCTTCAGCTGCCCCTGCATCAAAGCCTTCCATCGCAATTGCTCCAAGACCTACCTCAGAGACAACATTCATAATCTGCGCCAAAACATCTGAACTCGCCGAAACAGGCATGCTGTAATCTCTTCCCTCAAAATCGTAGATTTCTCCCATGCTTAGCGAGAGAGGGGGAAGTCCGTTTTCAAGCAAAAAGGCTGTCAAAACATCGTCGACCGCTTCATTGTGCATCACTTCCGGATATGTTTCAATTAATGCGTTATATGTCTCGAGTGATTCATTGTAATTCTCAACAATTATCCGCTCTTCTCTTAGAAGTTTCTCATACAGCTCCATTTGCATATTGAGCTCATCAATTAGCAGGTTTTTTGCTTCAAGTTCGTCTCGTAGTGGCATAATTCCATAAGCCACCGATATTGCGATTAGTCCAAAAAAGATAACCGCAACTATCATTTTTTTATCTCTTAATGTCATTCGTTTACCTCCTCAAATAACTCAGGATCATTTGGGGTCAGTGTTATTTCAATTGAGAATTGATAGTTACCTTGCGCTTCATCAAAATCATAACCTGTGTATCTCACGGAATCCACCCATTGACTTGCCAACAATGTCTCAACAAATTTTGCTGAATCGACCTCCGTGTTTGCTGTTCCGCTTGTACTCACCACACCTGTAATTCCGTCAAACTGCAAATCTAGCAACTCGATACTCTCTGTTTGTGTGGTCGTGAAAAAGTCCATAATTTCAGATGTTAGCTTTGCATATGAATCATCAATTGCCAACTTATCTTCAATTGCAAAGATTACAGCATCAAGCTTTGCTGTCGTGTCTGACAGCCCTGATAGATGCTTAATTGTTTCTGTATTTTCAGCTCTCCTCAAATATGAATCAAGTTCATTTATCCTCATATCAGCCGCATTTATTAAGTCGAGTGTAAATGCAGAGAATGCCAGCATTGCAATCACTAGAAGTGCCGCTACAAGTGCCGTTGTTTTCTTTACAACAGGTATTTTTAGCGCCTTCTTCATCTCTTTGTCTGCTTTAATGAAGTTTATTGAAGAGTTCGACACGGCAGCGCCTAAAACCTCAATATGATTATCAGGCACAAAATCCTTTGCCGTCACTTTTGCCATGAGCAAGAGGTCTGTTTTCTCTATTTTCTCCTCTTCATTCTCATTCATATATCGTCTTAACTCTTCAAGTGCCTCTTCTGAAATCCCAATATATGTTGAAGTGGAGATTGCGCCAAGTCGGTCAGAAATCGCAAATTGGCGAAGTCCTGATAAATTTTCATCAAGCACTCTTGCAAGGTCTTGCGTTGTTTCAAAATACAGTCTTGTTCTTGAGCTAAAAATATTCTTACCCTTGTTAAAAACAAGCGAAAGCATGATGTTCCCATCAAGGATATTCACAACACAGACTTCATCTCTCATCGTTGGGTGCGCTTGAATATAGCCCACCAATGCCTCATGTAAAATTGCAAAATTTGCAATTTTAACGCCATTTTCTTGGAAAAAGGCGAGATATTGATTGTAGACTTCACGCTCTACCGCATATGCAAGATAGTTCTTCGTTCCGTCCTCATTGACACTTTCATTGGCAGTCAAGCTGTAATCTGAAATGAGCTCTCCCACTTTTTCCTCAACATCGGCAAACTCGTCCTTGAGTTGCTTTTTAATTTGCAATGGCTTTAGCTTTGGCAATTTAACATTCTTAGTGACGACAAAACTTCCGTCCACAAGCAAGCTAAGTTGCTTAAACAATCTTGGATTGCCAGCCTTAACTTCTCGAATAATTTCTCCAAGCACCACAGGATCTGTGATTTTTCCATTAAAAACAACACCTTCAGGAATTTCCACCTCAAGATGCTTTTTAATTGTTGCTCCTCGCTTGCCTGCACTGTATCCAACTACAGTGATATGTTTCGAGGAAATATACATAAACGATTTCATATTATCTCTCCCTGTTTTTTTAGCCGATGTTTTGGTATAGACTTAACAATGGCAGCATTACGCTCATCATAACGACTAGAATGAGTCCCGCCATGATAACAAGCATAATCGGTTGAATTAGTTGCACAATTTTCTCTGTTGCATTTTGCGCCTCAAAATCATAGCTCTCTGCGACAGATTCAAGCATGCTGTCAAGACGTCCAGATTCTTCACCAATGTAGATAACAGAAGGTAGTTTTTTGTCAAATCCCTCGACCAGTCCAACTGATTCTGAAAGATTCATTCCATTTCTAACTGAGCTAATAACATCTTTGAACTGTGAAGTTATGTAGCTATTCCCCACGGTTGTCGAGGAAATTTCAATCGCGCTTATCATAGATAGTCCACTGCTGTACAATGACGCTAGTGTTCTTGAGAATCTTGCTGTGTAAATGATTTTAAGTAGTTTCCCAAGTTTCGGTGTTCTCAATTTAATTTTGTCAATTTGAAGCTTAATGCTCGGTATCTTCGCAATTTTTGATAGAAAGAATATAATCGCAGCGCCCACAATTGCGTATATATGCCACATTTCACTCAGTGCATCGGAAAATCCGATCATAAACACTGTAATCGGTGGCAAAGTTGCGTCCATTGTATCGAAAATCGCAAAGAAATTCGGCAAAACGAATACGAATATAATAATAATAACTGCAACACATAGCACACCCAAAATCATTGGGTACATGCTCGCCGATTTGATTTTTCCGTTTAGGATATTCTCTTTTTCGTAGTGGTTTCCCATTTTCGTCGCGCAGTTTTCAAGCTGTCCTGATGCTTCGCCCGACGCATACATATTAATAAGAAGTTCAGGGAAGGTGCGACCTTCCATTCTCATCGCATCTGAAAGGGTGATTCCCTTTGACACATTTTCATACAATTTCTCATATGCCTTTAGGAGCTGTGGCTTAAAGTCACGATTTTTCAAAATTTCAAGTGCACGCACCACAGTAATACCTGATGATAGCATATCGGCGAGCTGACGGCTAAACTCCGCAAGCTCTGACGCCTTGAATTTATATGAAAGTGTGCTTTGCCCAACTTCCTTTACTTCAAGTAGAATAAGCCCTTTAGCTTTAACTTGCTTTTTAACCTCGTTTTCACTGCGCGCTTCAATTGTCGCACGCACTTTGTTATTTTTCATGTCAATTGCGACATACTTAAATTTCCCCATTGAAACCCCTCTTGTCCTTAATAAAATAAGTTAAAATAGAATGAGAGTATCTGCGGTGCGTATAAAATTGCAACGCCGATTCCTACACAGAGCGCGGGCCCGAAAGCCATTGGCTCCTTTTTGCTCTTTTTCTTTATGTATAATAGATTTATCGCCTGTATTCCACCGACAAGCAATGCGACGAAAAATGCGAGCAGAATTCCTGATGTCCCAAGCATAAAGCCCGATACAAACATCAACTTAATATCGCCTCCGCCAAAAGCATTTTCAATCACTGTCGCCAAAATTAGCATCGGCACAGAAATCACAATCGCACCGACTGCTCTTGAGAACAGACCAACTTCCGGCCGCACAAATAACATCATCACCGCAAACAGCCCGATTATAACATGAAAGCTATCGGGGATTTCCATCGTGTCAATGTCAATATACGCAAGGCAAAGCAAGACTGCGAGCACCAAAAACACAATAAGCGTTTCAAGGCTCACGGAAAATTTGTGAAATGACAGCATTGCTAACAATCCTGTTATCAGCTCCACCATCGGATATCTCGCTTTTATACTCGTCTTACAGTATCTGCATTTTGCCCCAAGTGCGACATAGCTTGCAATCGGCACTAAATCCAACGCTTTTAGCCTCGTCTTGCACTGCGGACAATATGAATACTTCTCTTCAAAAAAGTTCCCCTTAGGCCCTCTGTAAATTACAACATTTAAGAAACTGCCAACCACAGCACCAAAGACGAATGATAAGAGATATAACACAAAAAATGCAAAGAAAACTTCAATCTCCATATTATCATCTCCAATCTATGTCGCTGTCCATATAGGCAAAGCCATTATCTGTTTAATACTCTAAATCGGGTTTTGGCTCTTCAAATGGCCCTTTCCAACCCTCATCTACATACATCTCAAGGAGCCTCTCATCACGCCCTGTATCAGTCCACACAAGAATTTCCCCTTCGGGTTGTTCGCTAATTTCTGCGTCTGTCACCGCCCAAAGTATGTGATTTGGGTAGTCCGAGTTGTTCCCAAAATATGCCATTAAAATATATCCGCTGTTTTCGTCAACCAGCTCATTCCACTCATTCGATAATCCCTCTTGATGAGTGCGTCCGATGTACCAGTCTCCCAAACTGTCGCCCTGTGGCGCTCTATATTCAAAATCTTGATTGATTTTGTTTTCCATGTAAAATGCAAGTGAATAGTTGTACAATGTCTTTGCATTGAGGTCAATCATCGTGTCATCCATTTGTTCATGCGAGGAAAACACATGTGGTGCGCCAAAATAAATTATCAACGCCATCATAGCAACGAGTACAAGGATAACTACTGCTACTTCAATTGTAGTCAAGCCTTTATTGTTCAGTTTAATCATAAATCATGTCTCGCTTTGTGTTTATTATCAATTGTAGTTTTTGCGTATCTTATTTTCTTTTCTGTTTTTTTACTATCTTTTTCCATAAAAATGCTAACAGTTGTTTTCATTTTTCTCAATTTTTCTTAATTTATCTCAATTTTTTTCATTGCTTAATCTAACTAAATTTTCATCGATTTACCAAAGTAGGCGACGAACAAAACACAAGGTTCTGCCCGTCACCCGCTTCTTAAATTATGTTAGATTGTTTTGGTTTAGGCTTAGGCTGGTACGCTGTCTGAAGGTCCGTTTGCTGAGAAGTAAATTGTGCCTCCGTCGTTAAGAGTAACATTTACATAGTGAACTTGGTCTCCCTCGGCATTAATTACAATACTAGCTGACGCGCCACTATATGATGATGTCAAATCATTGTAAAATGTGGAATATTCAGTTGTTCCAGCGCCATTTTTTTCTGCATCAGCAGGGTCAAATACATTACTTGAAACAGCACCTGTGCCACCTTCTGCAAGGTACTCTGTGAATACTGATACTGCTGCTTGGTAAAATCCTCTTGCTACTGCCTCGTCTTGTGTGTCGTTCGCTCTCTCAACATAACCCATTAGGTTTGGTACGAGTAGTACCGCTAGGATAGCGATAATAACCATAACGATGATAAGCTCTGTTAGGGTAAATCCTTTTTTGTTCAATCTTTGTTTCATTGCTTTTTTCTCCTTAAATTAATTATATTATTTTTTTCTAACATGTATGTGTGGCACCCCTGCCATGAACTAAATTTGTCTACAAAGTTGCTTGAATGCCTCTTTGTTGTTCGCTTTTTCAGCCGCATCATCAATTTTGCATTTTCCGCTCTTTACGAGACTCGCCAATGAATCATCTAACAAAATCATGCCGTTCTTCGAGCCGGTTTGGATTGCTGAATTGATTTGATGTGCCTTGTTCTCACGAATGAGATTTCCGATTGCATCTGTGCCTACCATGATTTCAAAAGCCGCTGAACGACCTTTGCCCGATGCATTCGGCACGAGTGTCTGTGTCACAACTCCTTTGATGACTGCCGCTAGCTGTGTCCGCACTTGCTGTTGACTGTGTGGTGGGAACACGTCGATAATTCTATCGATTGTCATTGCCGCACCTGTCGTATGCAGTGTTGAGAAAACGAGATGTCCGGTCTCTGCTGCCGTGATAGCTGCCGAAATTGTCTCGTAGTCACGCATCTCGCCGACTAGGATTACGTCAGGATCATCACGCATTGCCGAGCGCAGAGCTTTTTCGAAGCTCGGAACGTCTGTGCCGATGTCCCTTTGATGGATTAGTGCTTTTTTGGGTTGATATACATACTCAACGGGATCTTCCGCTGTTAGAATGTGACACTCTTTTGTGCTGTTGATATAGTCAACCATCGCCGCAAGCGTTGTCGACTTACCACTTCCGGTAGGCCCTGTAACAAGTACAAGCCCACGTGGCTCATCTGCAAATGAGCGAAGCACCTCTGGTAAATTAAGTTGTTCAAATGTCGGCGTCGTCGAGTTAATAAGCCTTATTGCCGCCGCTGGTTTTTTCTGTTGGTAATACACATTGACACGATGTCTGTCATTTGTGGGCGTTGCATAACAAAAGTCGATGTCTACAACATTATTAAATTTGTCCATTTGCTCATCATTGAGCATGGAAGTGATCAAATCCCTTTTCTCATCGGGCGTGTAATCAAAGGGACTGTCTTTGAGTTTTCCATCAATCCTAAAGAGAATTTTCCTGTCATTCGTGATATGTACGTCACTGACGCCTTCTTCTCGTGCTAACTTAAGCACTTCATCGATTCTCACTGTACTCACACACCTTTCTATTTTAGTTTTTTCAACAATCTGAACGTCATTCATTTTTCCGCTTTCATCTGTGCCACATTCTCGTTTCCCCGTTGCTGATTTATGAACGTCATTCATTTTTCCAGTTTTCTCGGGCAGGGAGCGCTTTGCGTTCCCTTCTTCTGTCTGCACATCACCCTCTTGCGCAGGGCTCTTTCAATCGCTGAAATATGTCAGTCTTAGCATTTCCTCAATGGAAGTGACTTTTTTCTCAACAAGTTCTTGCAGACTCGTGCGTATATCTCTAAAATGCGGAAGCTCTTTTGTGTACTCGTGCACTCGCTCAATAGGCACCTTATTTTGAATCATACTGCGAATTTCAGCGTCAATTGTAAGGATTTCGTGCACTGCGATACGGCCTCTGTATCCTGTGTTATTGCAGTTGTGGCAACCCTTGCCTCGCACTGCCAAGTCCGGCTTGAATCCGCCAAGCAGTCTTGTTTCCTCTTCATCTGGAACATATTCCTCAATGCAGTGTGGGCAAACTTTTTTAACAAGACGCTGTGCGACAACGCCGACAAGACTGTTCGAAAGAATATAGTCCTCAACGCCCATATCAATTAGACGTACAATTGTTGAAACAGAGTCATTTGTATGGAGTGTTGACATAACCAGATGTCCTGTGAGTGCGGCACGCACCGAAATATTTGCCGTCTCACCGTCTCGAGTCTCACCAATCATTACGATGTCGGGGTCTTGCCTCAAAATTGAGCGAAGTCCCGAGCCGAATGTAAGCCCTGCAAGCTCATTTATCTGTGATTGATTGATATCCTTTAGCTTTCTCTCAACGGGATCTTCAATCGTTGCAATGTTTATGAACTTCTTAGCCAGATGCTCCATAATCATATAGAGCGTTGTTGTCTTACCACTACCCGTAGGCCCTGTCACATATATAACACCATGCGGCGTTTGCAACATGTCTAGCACTTTTTTGTAGTCGTCATCACGCATACCAAATGTGCCGCTATTGTCAAGCGATGTGTTCTGATCCATGAAACGTAGCACAAGCTTCTCGCCATATACCGTTGGCATGGACGATACACGAATGTTGATATCTGCGTCTTGCAATTTTGCTCTAAAATGTCCGTCTTGCGGTTGCCTCTTCTCCGCAATGTCCATTCCCGCAAGGATTTTAATACGAGCGGCAACAGATGCGTGAAGTGACGCTGACAACTTCAAATAGTTGATGATTTGTCCGTCCATACGAATTCTGATTTTAAGCTGATCTTCAAATGGCTCAATATGTACGTCAGAGGCGCCTGTACTATACGCTTTATATATAGCGGAGTTTACGAGCGTTACGACCGGTGTGTCATCATCTGAGCTTGTGATATCCAAAGTTTCAAGCGAATTTGTTGTTGAAACTGCATTTGTCTGTACCGCAGTGTCATTCGCCTTCTTCGCCGCATGCTTTGCGCGAATTTCTGAATACGATTCATGAATTGCCTCAACAATGTCAGCTTTCTTACAGACAGTAAGTTGAAGTCTTAATCCTGTGAACAATCGCACATCTTCAATCGCGTAGTAATCTAGCGGATCACTTATTAATATATTAAGGATGTCATTGTTGTACGAAGTTGCAATGAGCGAATATTTCCTAGCGATTGTGTCAGGAATTCTATCCACGGCGTCAAGATCAATATTGACTTCACGAATCGATACGAAATTGAGATTAAGCCTCTTAGAAAGCGCTCTTAGCATCTTTTCTTCGGTGATTATTCCACTTTCAATCAAAACTTCACCGATACGCTTACCGCCCGAACCCTTTTGGATGGTCAGCGCATGTTGCATCTGCTCCTCTGTAATGTCGCCACTCTCTATAAGCACGTCACCAAGGCGGAGTTTTGCATTAGTTGTTACAGCCATAAAGCCCTCCCTTCTATCTTTTACACAACGCAAATTGTAACTAAACATAATTTTTCAGTGTCTTTAATTGTACAATAAAAATACATAAATGTCAAGTGCTTTATAAGAATTAATTGAAAAAGTTATATTTCTAATTCTCCGTATTTGAATAAAGTGTGTATTTTTTCTCATTTTATATAACAAATATTAATAATTTTGCAATTTTTCGATGTTTGACGATTAATTTTTGGTCAATTTGCCATATTGTTACATTTTTATTTGATTTTTTGCTAATAAATGTAATATAGATTGTTTTTTATTAAACTATTGCAATTTATTTATTTTGTGATATAATTAGATGCATCAATACTATACCATATTATAATATGATGAAAGGTGGGACAATTATGATTAGTAAACTGCTTGACCTATCAACAAGGTATCTCCAAGAGAGCGACTGGCGTGATTTGGCGCTTTTTAAGATATGTTGTATCGCTTTCGGCATTTGCGTTGGAATTTGTGTAAAAAAGGAAGACAAGAAAACACTCGGCATCATCGCATTAGTCGTTTTTGCTCTGACTTATATGTTCATCATGGCTAAACTACTTACAATGGGCGAAGATTTCGACTTCGACTACGAAGACTACAATTTGTAATAACAAAAACAGCCCGAATGGCTGTTTTTTTATTCCCCTCTCACTTTCACTTTATAGTCTGAAATTAAAAAAGCGAAAAAGAGCAAAATCCCAACTATCATAATATACATAGCATGTGCTTTCTCGTCAACCACAACAGCCGACTCTACTGTCACCATAAAAGTTGTTGCCATTGTCAAAAAAATTATATAATACTCAGCATCTGGAGTTGTTTTTTTACGAATGAAAAGCATATAAACCATAAATTGCACTACTACCATCAAGGAGATATATATGTTATGAAAATTCATGGCGAGTGCCAATACCATAATACTAATTACCACTATCGTCAAAATTAACTTCCCGTTAATATCACGAAAACCGTTTTTTCTGATGGATTTCCAGACACAAGATATTGCCCAAACATACAATGGAGCAACCCATATCCATAGGCTCATGTTCATAACATCCCCTCCCTTTTATCAATTTTATACTATTTAATTTATTTCAGCTATTATTTATATATACGTTTTACATAAATTTGATGGTTTGTTAAAGAAAATATCATTATTCTCTTATAGCTATTAATAATAGAAACGCAAAAACACCCCTCTCGGGGTGTTTTTGACCGTTCAATCCCTATTTACTAAAACTGTCATTAAACAACTCATCATATGGCACATAGCTTTCGAGCTCACCCGCCGCTATCATGACATCTTGAAGTTTGTTGAAAGCCGCCTCTTCCATATAAGGACTGCTGTTCCAAGCGTCAATCTCTTGATATCTCTTCGCCACACTTATCAAGATTTCCTCGTCCGTGTCGGGGAATTGCGGCGCAATGACTTTTGCAATCTCCTCCGGAGTTGCCTTAGACACCCACTCTTGCCCCATCGCCACAGCTTGTGTAAAGCGAGTTATGATGTCTGCATTCTCAGCGATATAACTTTTATTTGCAAAATATGCAGTGTAAGGGATTTCTCCGCTCATCTCACCAATTGAAGCGAGGATATAGCCTGCGCCCTCCTTCTCAAGCATGGACGCCGTTGGCTCGAACAACGAGACATAGTCACCTGTTCCGCCGGTAAAAGCGCCTGCCATAAGGTTAAATGCGATACCCGTATCCATTGTCAAATCTGTTTCGACATCAATACCGTTTTGGGTGAGCACATACTCAAATGTCATTTGTGGCACGCCACCTTTGCGCCCACCGATGATATACTTCCCAAGCATATTGTCAATGGAGAACTCCTCGTCCTCACGTCCGACGATAAATGAGCCGTCACGCTTTGTAAGTTGCGCGAAAATTTCGGCATAGTCCTCCTTGCCCTCGCCATATACATAGATTGCGGCTTCAGGTCCTGCAAGCCCAATTTGTGCGCCGCCTGACAATAGAGAGCTCATGACAACGTCAGCACCGCCGCCATTGACAAGTTCGAGCTCAATGCCCATCTCTTCAAAGAATCCGAGCTCCATTGCCGCATATTGCGGCGCATAGAATACCGAGTGCGTAACTTCGCTGAGAACAATTTTGTCAAGTTCTGCCTGTGCCGTTTCTGTGCCTCCTGTCGTATCCGTCGCACAGCCCACAAACATGACCGACAGCACACATGCTGTCAAAATCGCCAGAAATCTCTTGGTTTTCAAAGTTTTCATTCTCTCCTCCAAATATATGTTAAAATTGTCAAACGCTAAAATTTTTGTGAGATTTTCTTTTCAAACCACACAACCCAAAAATACATAATTGCCGCTAATATGCCAAGGATTACGACAGATGCCATGACCAAGTCCAGTTGGAACACTTGGCCGCCATATACGATTAAATAGCCAATTCCGGCACGGGAAATGAGATATTCGCCGACGATGACACCGACCCAAGACAGCCCAACATTAACTTTCAAGGCATTGACCACCGCCGTCGTATTTGCCGGTAAAACCACGAGTTTGAGCACCTGCAACCGACTCGCCCCAAGACTTGTCGCAAGTTTTATCTTATCCCTGTCCGTCGTGCAAAAGCCACTGTGAACTTCCAAAATTGTGACAATGAGGCTGATTGCAAGTGCCATTGCAATTATCGCCGCTTGCGTTGGCCCAAGCCATACAATAAAAATTGGCCCGAGTGCAATTTTCGGCAAGCTATTTAATATGACCAGAAATGGCTCGCATATTTTCGAGAGCACAGGCGACCACCATAGCAGCACCGCAAATAATGTGCCAAATACTGTGCCAAGTGTAAATCCCACTGCTGTTTCAAAGCAGGTGACTGCCATATGATAAAATAGCTCACCTGTCATTATAAGCTCGGTCGTCGTCTCAATTATCCTCGAGGGACTGCTCATTATAAATGCATCTATGATGCCAAGCCTCGCTGTGATTTCCCACATGGAAAATAATATTATGACTATAAGGAGCCGTGACGATTTTATCATGAGCACTTCACTCTTGCGTTTTTTCAGATATTCTCGCCTTTCAGTAGACATTGCAGTTTCCCTGTCCATCATAAGTTCAGCTCCTTTCTAATCAAATTGAAATATGTCCGAAACATCGGGTCATCTCGCCTCAAAGAGGGATTTCCTCTTGGCATCTCAATTTCATGTACCGCTTTTAACACAGATGGCCGCTTTGAAAGCACAGCAATTCTATCACTCATGGATATGCTCTCGCTGATGTCATGAGTCACAAGCACTGCGGTCTTTTTCTCATTCTCGATTATCCTTGCGATGTCGTCCGTGACAACCAATCTCGTCTGATAGTCGAGCGCAGAGAACGCCTCATCTAAAAGCAATATTTCAGGAGATGTCGCAAGGGTTCTAATCAGCGCCACTCGTTGCCGCATTCCTCCGGAAAGCTCCTTTGGATATGCATGTCTAAACTCCCATAAATCATATGTCTTAAGCAGATTTTCTACGTTTTTATATGCTGCTTCCTCCTTGCATTTCTGTATCCTAAGCCCTAAACAGACATTCTCATATATATTGCGCCACTCAAAAAGATGGTCCTTTTGCAACATATATCCGACCGCGGTATTACCACGTCTTGGCGGCTGCCCAAGCACCGAAACCACTCCGCCGCTCGTTTTAATAAGCCCCGCCATTATAGACAATAATGTGGATTTACCGCAACCTGACGGCCCCACAATCGAGAGAAATTCGCCTCTCTTTATATCAAGATTAATTTTGTCGACTGCAATAATTTCGCCTGCAAGGGTTTGGTATTTCATCGATACATCAACTAAGCTGACAACAGTTTCCAAATAATACACCCCCTATGACAGCATATGTCGTAGGGGGTGTTTGGGTTACAATACATAGTTTTACTATTGCAGACTTTTTTGCAATTTTAGCACTCTTGCATCTTAATTTTTCATTCATATTATATTTACAAATATATATCTTGACAAACAATACTATACGACGTATAATATTGTCAAACACAAAGAAAGGAGTGCAACATGAATTTTTCAGTAACCGCACCCTTGCTTGATGCCTTGGTTTTGTCCATCGTCTGCAAGGAAGATATATATGGTTATAAGATAACACAAAAGATGCGCGAGGCAATCAATGTGTCCGAGAGCACTTTGTATCCTGTGCTAAGACGTTTGCAAAACGACGGCTATCTTGTCACATATGACAAAGAGACCGGCGGGCGCAATCGGAGATACTATCAAGCTACGAGAAAGGGAAATTTACAACTTGAAGTCTATTTGGAAGAGTGGAAAAACCACAAAGCAGCAATTGAAAAAATTTTACTTGAAGGGGGTGTAGGCAATGACTAAAAAGGAATTTTTAACTGAATTGAAGGGCAGGCTCGCTACATTGCCCGAGAGAGAGCGTGAAAATGCGCTTAGATATTATTCTGATTTCTTTGATGATGCTGAGGGCGAGAGCGAGGAAAACATCGTTCGAAGTTTTGGCTCTCCAATTGAGGTTGCTGATGCAATCCTAAAAGATTATTACACTTCATATACTAGAGGGAATGCGAATAACTCGGAAGTTTTCACGGATTGGTATGAGCGTGATGCAAAGAAAGAGGGTGACTCTGTAAGAAAGTTCTTTAATTCCATTGCGGACGGTATCGCAAATCTATTTAAATCGGGCGGAGTCCTCATGTGGATTTTAGCAATTTGCACCATTCCTCTATGGCTACCTTTGCTGTTGTCAGGGCTTGCGGCGCTCTTTGGTGTGGCAATGCTCATCATCGCAATTGGTGCAGCCGGAGTTGTCACAGTGCTCTCACTTCTTTTTGCCGGTGGTGTGCTGTTTGTTACAGGACTTTCCTCCATCATTCTCTCGCCGCTTGGCGCAATGGCAATTATGGTGTCGGGCATTGTTATCATCGGAGTTGCTTTGCTTATCGCTGTTCCAGTTATACTATTTCTTGGGCTTATCCCAAAAATCATCAAAGCATTTTTCAGTGCATTCAAGAAAAAAGAGGCAGGAACTGTACCTCCCCCTAGATATGAGGACTATACTGATATAAAAGGAGATAATCATGAGTAAATTCTTAAAAGCACTGACGAAAGTCGGACTTATCATGGTCTTTGTCGGGCTCTTGCTTGGCTTAATCCTTAATATTGTATTCTCCGTCTCACCTGTAAGCATGTTGGAGGAGTTTTCCATTATCTCGAGAAATTCCAGCTTTAAGTTCACTGATAATTTCAGATATGGAATTAATTTCGGTTATGATGGATTTAGAATTGGGCCATTCAGTTTCTTTAGCGACAGCGATTTTGAAGATAATGTTGATGAAATGGAAGATAAACTCGATGACATGGGCGATAAAATTGAGGATACCTTTGATGATCTTGACACAGATAACGACGATGTGAGAAATGCCGCAATAGGCGGCAATGCCACCTACGGTGGCATGGAATTTTCGGTTGACGATGTTGACGAAATCATTGTTGAAGTTGATGTGGGCACAGTAGAATTTGTTGAAACCAATGGCGATAAAATAAGAATTCTTGGCTCGCGCTATGATGAGAGCGACCTCGCAATTGAACATAAAAATGACCAAGTCATCTTACACTATGACGACCATGATGATATTTTCCAAAATGATGAGCCCATTTTTGTAATTGCAATTCCATCAGCAAGCACAAAGACAGTAGACATTGAAATTGTTCAAGGCGTCGGCGAAATCAAAGTCGAAGGGCTGAGAGGGAAAATTGATACACTCTTAATCGACACAGGCGTCGCCGATGTGGAGCTCGACGATGTTGACATCAAAACAATTGATGCCAACACCGGTGTCGGAGCATTTGAGCTCACTTACAAATCTGTTCTAAAAGAAAATGTTTCAATTAAGATAGCCGCTTTTGGCGAAATTGAAATTGACGATGCAAAGTCAGTAGGCTCGGTGGAAGTCAACAGTGCTAGCGCTACCCATGAGCTTATTATAGACGCAGGCATGGGCTCAATTGATGTAGACTTTGAATGATATTTGAACAGCACACAAAACAGAGCTGCTCGATAAGAGCAGCTCTGTTTAGCTTGTCGACAAGCTAAAACGCTGAGGCGGGTGATTAGATGCCAGGGCAAAAACTGACTTTTTTCCCTCGCCGCTCCCTTTTACTCCGAAAAATCACAACTTGTTCTCTAATTTTTTTGACAGTCTAAACAGAGCTACTCCTATTGAGCAGCTCTGTTTATTATTTACTGCTGATTGTTAAACAATTTAAATAATATTCATTGACTTTAATGCATAAAAATTGTAAAATATAATACAGTAACAAATGTAAAACTCGAACATCAAATCAGGAATTTTAATGTTCGTTTTTCATTTTGTATAAAGTATTGCCAATCTACCAAAAATAATCAAGGGGGAACTATGATAACAAAAACCGCAAATGCTTCAAATCTTGAAGAGTATTCAATGGGGAGGCTTATGCAAAGCATTCCTGAAGATAAGATAGAAGATATGCTCAAAGACTTCACAAGAATCCAGCATATTTATAATTCAGCGATAAAAGAAGTTAGCACTAAACTTGAAATACTTGATGCGGAATTTAGGTTTCGCCATGACCACAACCCTATTCACCATATCGAGAGTCGCTTAAAAAAGCCAAAGAGCATTCTTAAAAAGCTCGTGCGACTTGGTGCTAATATCGAAAGCGGCAGCGCAGAAAAAACCCTCACAGACATCGCAGGCATCAGGGTAATTTGCTGTTATGTCGAGGATATCTATAAGGTGGAAGAACTCCTTGTCCAACAAGATGACATCACTCTCCTTCGCAGAAGTGACTACATCGAACATCCAAAGTCAAACGGATATCGCAGTTTGCACCTCATTTTGTCCGTTCCCATTTTCCTACTAAATGAGAAACAAAATGTTGCGGTGGAAGTACAAATTCGCACCATTGCCATGGACTTTTGGGCATCACTCGAGCACAAATTGAAATATAAATCGGATAGCAATGTTAAGGGCGAGTTACAAGGAAACTTGAAGGATTGTGCTGATAGTATTGCTGCAATCGACTTGAGAATGCAAGACATTTTCAAAGAAATACATAATCAAACTTGATTGGAATTGATATGACAGAGAAATTATTTGACAAAAAAATTGTATTTTATATTGTACTGTTCGCATTTCTAATGCTTGTAGTACAAAATTTCACCGTGGTCACCGATACATTATCTTTAGTGTGGAACATTGTGACCCCTCTAATTATTGGCGGCGTCATTGCATATGTAATCGGAATTCCCATTGCGAAAATTGAATTGTTGCTGAAAAAAGCAAATATAAAATCCAACGGTCTGCTCAGGTTGCTTTCGCTGATTATCACAATTCTTCTTCTCGTTTTAGTTGCGCTTAGCCTTGTCAGTTTCGTTGCACCGCAAATCTGGAACATTTTTGTTGAAATCGGTGCGCAATTCCCCGCTTTTCTAGTAGAAGTCGAGGCTTGGGTGCTTGAAAACGAGGACATCGTCCCCTATATCGTTGCCACAATCGAAGATGTGAATATAAACTGGGAAGAGCTTGTGAGCAATGCTTGGGATTATATTTCAGGTGGATTAAATGACTTCTTGGAGAATTCAGTCTCTGTGGTATCCGGTCTGTTTTCATCTGTATTTAACATGGTAATTTCAGTTGTTTTTGCACTATATCTGATTTTTGAAAAAGATAGAATTGTTGCGCAAATCAATAGATTTACCAAGGTGTTTTTCCCAAAAATTCGGACTGCTAAATTGGACAATGCCATTGTTGTTGCAGACAAAACATTTTCAAGTTTCATTGTTGGGCAGTGCACAGAAGCAGTTGTCCTCGGCGCACTCTGTACCGCAGGAATGTTACTACTCGGTCTGCCATATGCCACAACTATCGGGGTGTTCGTCGGTGTCACAGCTCTAGTCCCCATGGTCGGTGGATATGTCGGTGCAGGCGTTGGCGCCTTCCTCATATTCATGTCAGACCCGATGTCCGCACTGTTTTTCCTTATATATATAGTGATTTTGCAACAACTTGAGGGTAATTTGATATATCCAAGAGTTGTCGGAAATTCTATCGGACTTCCCGGCATCTGGGTGCTTGTTGCTGTCGTTGTCGGCGGCGGCGTTGCAGGTGTTGTCGGAATGTTACTCGGTGTACCACTCGCCGCAACCATATATAAATTACTACGCAGTGAGATGCGTGAGAGACTACAATCATAGTTTTACTAATAAATAAGAAAGAGGAGCACTGCTCCTCTTTCTTATTTATTTAATTTACTTTCGGCAAGATTTTAAGTCCGCTTTTCAAAAAGCCCTGAACTGCCACCCTCTTTTTTCAAAATGCAAACATTACTCAGTGTAATTTCCCTGTCATAACTCTTGCACATATCAATAATCGAGATGGCGGCAATAGACACCGCTGTGAGTGCTTCAAGCTCCACGCCGCTTTGCCCCTTCGTCATCGTCTTAGCAAATATGCAAATTTTCATGCCCTTCTCATCGATATCAAAGTCGACTTCGCAGCCTGAAATTACGATATTATGGCACATCGGTATAAGGTCGCTTGTTCGTTTCGCCCCCATGATGCCAGCTATCCGAGCCGTTGTCAATATATCACTTTTTGAGAGCTTGCTTTCAAGCACCACATTTATTGCAGTCTCGTTCATAATCACTTCGCCATATGCAGTGGCGCTACGCAAAGTTTCCTGCTTATCGCTCACATTTACCATATGCGTGTGAACACTCTGTTTCACCTCTGTGCGCTCTTCGGGAGTGTATCTGTCACTCCTCGTTGCCTGCTGCTTCACAGCCCCAACTCTTGCACTGTATGTCACACCTGTAACTCTGTCATTAATATTCATAATCACACCGCCTTCCCTAGCTGTCATATATAATATCGGTCAGCGGCATAAAAACTAAAGGCAAAATCTATAAAGCTTGTTCGAAAGTCATGAAAATCCCGTCACCATTTAAGGTGACGGGATTTATTCTTATTGCTATTATTCTATTTTCCTGTCGCTTTAAGAAGTCCTACAAACAAAGGATGTGGTCTTTCGGGTCTGCTTTTTAATTCTGGATGGAATTGTACGCCGATATGATATTTATTCTTCGGATACTCCACAACTTCTACTAAATTATCATCAGGCGAGGTTCCGCTGATTACAAAACCGTTTTTCGTCATCTCTTCTCTATATGCATTGTTGAACTCATAGCGATGTCTGTGACGCTCTGAAATCTCAGTCGTCCCATATAGTTTCGCAAGAATGGATCCCTTTTTTGCCACACATGGATATGCCCCTAGTCGCATTGTGCCGCCCTTGTCTTCAATGTTCTTTTGCACTTCCATAATATCGATTACTGGGTGATCAGTGTCAAGGAACTCTGCTGAATTTGCCCCATCAAGAAGGCAGACATTTCTCGCAAATTCAATTGCCGCAACTTGCATACCAAGACAAATTCCAAGCAGTGGAACATCATTAAGCCTTGCATATTCACAAGTGTTTATTTTTCCTTCAACTCCACGGTATCCAAAGCCACCGGGGATAATAATCGCATCTACATTCTCAAAAATATCTTTTGCGTTCTCCCTTGTGACCGTCTCACTATCAACCCATTTTAGCTTGACATTTATCCCAAGGTCACAGCCCGCATGGTTTAAGCTCTCAATAATTGAAAGATATGCGTCAGCAAGCTTAACATATTTTCCGACAATCGCCACCGTCGCATCTTTAGTGCGATTTTTCGCGCGCTCCACCATGTCTCTCCAGCTACTTAAATCAGGCTCTTTCGTCTTAAGCCCGAGCTCTCTGCAAACCACCTTGTCAAAATTTGTATCAGCCAACATCAGTGGCGCTTCATATAGGAATGGCAGTGTGATATTTTCAATAACGCAATCCTTTGGTACATTGCAAAATAGTGAAATTTTTTCTTTTATCCCCTCACCAATCGGCTCATCAGAGCGAGTGACAATAATATTTGGATAAAGTCCAACTGCACGGAGTTCCTTGACGGAGTGCTGAGTCGGTTTTGACTTGTGTTCTCCCGAGCCCTTTAGAAATGGAATTAGCGTCACATGGATAAATAGGCAATTATTGCGCCCAACTTCAAGTGCCACCTGTCTAATCGCCTCAAGGAAAGGCTGGCTCTCAATGTCACCAATTGTGCCGCCGATCTCTGTAATCAGCACATCTGCCTCACTCTTTTTCGCCGCATTATAAATGAAACTCTTAATTTCATCTGTGATATGCGGGATAACTTGCACTGTCTCGCCAAGATAAACACCTTTGCGCTCCCTCGTCAAAACATTGTAATATACCTTACCCGATGTGAGATTTGAGAATTTTGTCAAATCCACGTCCATAAAACGCTCATAATGACCAAGATCAAGATCTGTTTCCGCACCATCGTCCGTTACATACACTTCACCATGTTGAAGTGGATTCATTGTCCCCGGATCCACATTCATATATGGGTCAAATTTTTGCGCTGATACAGAGAGCCCTCTCTGCTTAAGCAAATATCCTAAACTAGCGGCAGTGATGCCTTTGCCAAGCCCCGAGACAACTCCGCCTGTAACAAATATAAATTTCGTGTTTGTTGTCATAGCTCTCCTCCTTATTTCACTAATGTATTCATATCAACAAGTATTGTTCGGTCTTCGCTCTGCCCTGACATAAGGCTTGTGACAAGAGCATTTGCAGTGTCACAAGATGTTAGACAAGGGATTCCTAGTATACACGCTTTTCTTCTGATTTTCACATCATCGGCAAGCGGATTTCTACCCCTAGCTGACGTCGACACAACATATTTAATCGCACCGCTGTCGAGCAATGTTGATGTGTTCTCATCGGAATTTTGGTAAATCTTCGGTACAACATTCACCAAAAGCCCTGCCTTTTCAAGCACTTTCGCCGTGCCCTCTGTCGCATATAGCGAATAACCAAGAGAATTGAATTTCTCTGCAATGTTCACAATCTCACCCTTATCACCATCACGAACGGTCATGAACACGCCCATTTTCTCAGCAGTGCTCCTGTCGTAATCCATTTTATATCCAGCCGCAATCAAACCTTTGAACAATGCTTCTTCCAAGCTGTCCCCAATTCCGAGCACTTCACCCGTTGATTTCATTTCAGGCCCTAGATGTGTGTCAAGATCAGTGAGCTTTTCAAAGGAGAACACAGGCACTTTAACCGCTGTATATTCTGTTTCCTTCGCAATTTCAGACTTACAGCCAAGTTCTTTTAGGCTGTTCCCCATAATCGCATTGACCGCTAAATCACACATATGTATACCTGTAACCTTGCTGATAAACGGCACTGTGCGTGACGCTCTTGGGTTAACCTCAATCACATATATCTCATTGTCTTTTAGCACATATTGAATATTGACAAGTCCACGCACATTAAGCGCAAGGCACATGCTACGTGTCGTCTCATAAATTTCATCGAGCATCTCTTTTGATACATTCACTGTCGGATAAACCGCAATGCTATCGCCCGAGTGGACGCCTGTCTTCTCGACATGCTCCATTACGCCCGGAATGAACACGGTTTCGCCATCGCAAATCGCATCGACTTCAATCTCAAGACCGCTTATGTATTTATCAATGAGTACAGGATTTTCTTGCTTTTGCGTTAGGATTATTTTCATATATTCGCTGATATCGCTCTCATTGAAAGCGATTATCATGTTTTGACCGCCAAGAACATAAGAAGGTCTAAGCAGAACTGGGAATCCAAGCTCTTTTGCGATTGTTTGCGCCTCTTCTTCTGTCATGATTCCAGCGCCTTTTGGACGCTTGATATCAAGACTCTCAAGGAGGTCGTCAAAGCGCTGTCTATCCTCACAAATATCCACGCTGTCAGGGCTTGTTCCAAGAATTTTAACCCCACGCTCCGCAAGCTCTTTTGTCAACTTTATCGCAGTTCCACCGCCGAAAGCCGCAATAACTCCGATTGGTTTTTCAATTTCAATGATACTCATGACATCGTCAATGCACAGCGGCTCAAAATATAGTCTGTCCGCCGTGTCAAAGTCTGTTGACACAGTCTCTGGATTGTTGTTTATGACAACAACTTCATATCCCATTTTCTTTAGCGACCATACACAATGCACGCAGGCATAGTCAAACTCAATACCCTGTCCAATGCGAATTGGCCCTGAGCCAAGTACAATGACTGTCTTTTTGTCGCTATTGCCTATAAAGTCGAGCGCCTCATTTTCAATGCCGTTCTCGATTGAATAGAAATATGGTGTTTTTGCCGCAAATTCACCGGCACATGTGTCAACCATTTTATATACAAGGCTCTTTTTGTCAGCGCCACTTTCACAAGCTTTACTGCTATTTGCAATATTTCTAAGAGCAGATAGGAAGAACTTATCTATTTTCGTAATTTGATTTAGTTCCTCAACGCTCATGCCCCTTTTTATCGCCTCATACACAACAAAAAGTCTGATGTCCGTTACAGTATCAAGCATTTCACGAATTTGGGCATCAGTTTTTGCCGCAAGGCTTGGCAAATCGAGGCTTGGCATTCCGATTTCCGCACCACGCACTGCTTTTAGCAATCCCTCTTCAAAAGTGTCCGCAATTGCCATGACTTCGCCTGTTGCTTTCATCTGTGTTCCAAGCTCTTTTTTAGCATATACAAATTTGTCAAATGGCCATTTGGGGAATTTCACCGCCACATAGTCAAGTGCGGGCTCGAACGCCGCATATGTAGTGCCTGTGACTTCATTTATAATCTCATCTAAGTTATAGCCAATAGCTATTTTTGTAGCCGCTTTTGCAATTGGGTATCCTGTCGCTTTCGACGCAAGTGCTGATGAGCGTGACACACGAGGATTTACCTCAATCACGGCATAGTCAAAGCTATCGGGATGAAGTGCAAACTGGCAGTTACAGCCACCAACAACTCCAAGCGCAGATACGATATCCAGTGCTGCAGAGCGCAGCATTTGCAATTCTTTGTTTGACAGAGTAAGACAAGGAGCAACGACAATACTATCTCCCGTATGCACTCCGACAGGGTCGAAGTTTTCCATGGAGCAAACTGTAATCGCATTTCCGGCGCCGTCCCTCATTACTTCAAACTCAATTTCTTTCCAACCTGAAATTGATTTTTCTACAAGAACTTGTCCGATTGGTGAAAGTGCAAGCCCCATTCTTGTAATTTCAATTAGCTCACCCATATTCTTGGCAATTCCACCACCCGAGCCGCCGAGTGTGAATGCAGGACGGATAATCAGTGGATATCCTGCTGTTTGTGCAAATTCCACCGCCTCGTCCACCGCAGTTGCAATAACGGAGGCTACGACAGGTTGTCCGATACTCTCCATTGCTTTCTTAAAGGAATTTCTGTCCTCCGCTTTATCAATTGTATCAGGTGAGCTTCCAAGCAATTTCACATTGTGCTTTTCAAGGAAACCGTCTTTAGCAAGTTGCATACAAAGTGTGAGCCCTGTCTGCCCACCAAGCCCCGACAAAATGCTATCGGGCTTTTCAAGCTCAATAATTCTTTTCACGGTTTTCAGTGTGAGTGGCTCAATATATATCTTATCCGCAATATTGCTATCTGTCATAATCGTCGCAGGATTGGAGTTGATTAAAACAATCTCAATGCCTGCATCTCTAAGAACTCTGCACGCCTGTGTCCCTGCATAGTCAAATTCCGCCGCCTGTCCGATAACAATCGGACCGGAGCCAATGACCATAACTTTTTTTATGCTCTTATCGAGTGGCATTTTTGTACACCTCCATATTTTTCACAAAATCCTCGAATAAAAATGACGTGTCCAAGGGCCCTGCACATGCTTCAGGGTGGAATTGTGCACTTGTCGCATTCACCGTCTTATATGTGATACCCTCGCATGTACCGTCATTTACATTAACAAATCTAAGCTTTGCAATGCTCTCATCAATTGTCTTATGCTCAACTGTGTAGCCATGATTTTGTGTTGTAATATATACCCTTCCGCTCTCAAGGTCTTTTACAGGCTGATTTGCACCACGATGTCCATATTTTAATTTTGATGTCTTAAATCCCATCGCCAAAGCAAGCATTTGATGTCCAAGACAAATTCCGAAAATCGGCACATTTGACTTTGTGAGCTCTTTAATTGTCTCAATTACTCCGCCATTTGCCTGCGGGTCCCCAGGCCCGTTTGAGAGCATTATTCCATCGGGTTTAATCGCAAGAATATCACTCGCCTTTGTATCATGTGGGAAAACATGCACTTCACAGCCACGATTGACAAGCTCACGTTTAATATTGTCCTTAATTCCGAAATCCATCACAGCCACTGTGAGTTTTTTACTCTCGGGTGAGAGAACTTCAATGTCCTTTCTTGACACAGGGTCAACAGAGCAATCGGGCACATATGCCCTTAGCTCTTCAAAGTCCTTCTCACTTGGCTTTGTCATCAGAATTTTGCCCTTCATCGCACCTTGTTCTCTAATCACCTTTGTAAGTGCTCTAGTGTCGATTGAGCAAAGTCCTGTCACGCCTTTTTCACATAAAAAAATGTCAAGGGCTCCCTCACTTCTAAAGTTCGAGGGTTCCTGACACGGATATTTAGCAATGTAGCCCCTTGCGCCACATTTTGAACTTTCAAAATCAGCGGGAATTACCCCGTAGTTGCCAATTAAAGGGAATGTTTGAAGAACTATCTGTCCGTGATAGCTCAAATCTGTAAGTGTTTCAAGATAGCCGCCCATTCCCGTCGTAAACACGACTTCGCCAAGCACATCTTGCTTTGCTCCAAAGGATTCACCCTCAAAAGTCATGCCGTTTTCAAGTATTAAATACGCTTTTTCACGCACATTCATCTGTCATCCTCCCCCTATTCCAAATCGTTTTTCTTTATATCACTTTTGTTATTGCCCGAGAAGCAGTTTGTGCAAAATGAACATGTGCTCTCTGAACATGCTTCCTCAAGCCCCTCAAGACTTATATATCCAAGGCTGTCCGCCCCAATTTTCTTACGAATTTCTTCAATTGACATCTGATTTGCGATGAGATTTTCCTCATTGTCTATGTCAGTGCCATAGTTGCATGTGAACTTAAACGGCGGCGAAGAGAGGCGCACATGCACTTCCTTTGCTCCCGCATCTTTAAGTGATTTTACAATTCTTGAAATTGTTGTGCCGCGCACGATTGAATCGTCAACTAGCACAATTCTCTTGTCTTTAATATTCACTGACATCGGGTTTAGTTTAAGTCTAACCGCATTTTCTCTTTGTGCTTGCGTAGGGTAAATAAACGATCTTCCGATGTAGCGATTTTTCATAAATCCAGTTACATATGGGAGCTGACTCTCAAGGCTATATCCAATTGCAGCCTCAAGTCCACTGTCTGGAACACCACAGACAACATCTGCGTCTGCAGGATATTCCCTTGCCAGCGCCTTACCCATATTCAACCTCGCCGTATACACGCTGAGATTGTCAATCACACTGTCAGGTCTCGCAAAATATACATATTCAAATATACAGAGTCCGCCGTTTCCTGCTTTCTTCTCCAACACGACTTCGCTGTGTATAATTTTACCATTTTCAACCACAACCACTTCGCCCGGCAGAACATCACGAATGAAATTAAATCCACAGCTATCCAAAGCGCAACTCTCCGACGCAATGACCACGCCCCCATCTCTCTCGCCAATGCAAAGCGGTCTGTATCCATCAGGGTCTCTCATTGCAACAAGTCTGTTCTCATGCGAGAGGATGATAAGCGAAAATGCGCCTGAAATCTCTTTGGACGCCTTTATAACAGCATCTGTATCAGGACATCCCTGCGTGATGTAATATGCAATAAGTGCAGAGATTACCTCACTGTCACTTGTCGCATTAAACAAAATTCCACGCTCTGCAAGCTTTTCTTTAATTTGCTTTGCATTTGTAATATTCCCATTGTGGGCAGTTGCAATTCGCCCAAGCAAAAACTCAGTCACAAAAGGACCGCAGTTCTCCACAGAATTTGCACCGGTCGTCGAATATCTATTGTGACCCACCGCGATTGAGCTCTTCGGTATCTTGTTGAGCCTTTTACTGTCGAACACCTCATTTACAAGCCCGACGCTTTTCTCGCAATAAATTCTGCTGTCATGCAATGTAGCGATTCCCGAGCCCTCTTGCCCTCTATGCTGCATGGCAAGGAGGGAATTATAAATAATCCCCACCGCCTCATTGTTTTGAACGCTCACTCCGACTATTGCACATTCTTCTCTAAGTTTTTCCCCGAACATTGTCAGCTTCCCCCAAAATCCTTATCATGCCTATCTTAACTAAACTAATCCATTACAATGTATTCATCACGTCCCGGTCCAACTGAAACATATTCAATCTTAAAGCCCACTGCTTTCTCAATATATTTAACGTAGTCCAGCGCCGCTTTTGGCAAGTCCGCCACAGTTCTGCATTTTGAGATGTCAGTCTTGAATCCCTCAACATATTCAAAAATAGGTTTTGCGCGGTTAAGTGCATCACCTGTTGGGAAATTTGTCGTTCTCTCCCCATCCACTTCATATGCCACACATACAGGGATTTTATCAAGATATGACAGCACATCGAGTTTTGTCAACGCAATTGTGTCCGCACCTTGCACACGACAACCATATTTAGATGCAGGCACATCAAATCCGCCCACACGACGTGGTCTGCCAGTCGCCGCGCCATATTCTCCACCAGCCTCACGCAATGCAGTCGCCTCATCGTCAAACATCTCCACTGTAAACGGCCCTTCGCCAACACAGCTTGAATAAGCTTTCATGATGCCGATAGTTTTATCAATTTTAACACCGGGTAGCCCTGCACCAATCGGCGCATATGCCGCTAGTGTTGACGATGATGATGTATATGGATAAATTCCGTAGTCGATGTCACGAAGTGCGCCGAGTTGCGCCTCAAACATAATCCTTTTTCCGCTGTCCATTGCATCAAACAAGAAGCTCGATGTGTCGCAGACAAATTCCTTAATCGGGTCACCATATGTCTTTAGCCAGCCCATAAGTGCGTCAACTTCAGCAAGCTCTTTTTTGTAGCTCGCCATCGTAAGGTTTTTCCACTCAGCAATATTTTCAACTTTTTCACGCAGACTGTCCTCGACAAATAAATCCGAGATACGAAGTGCTTTCTTCGCATATTTATCCGCATAAACAGGGGCAATCCCCCTTTTTGTTGAGCCAAATTTCTTGTCCGCAAGACGCTCTTCCTCATACACATCTTGCAACACATGATATGGCATACAAATCGTTGCCATATGGCTGATTTTGAGATTTTTCGGTGTGATTTCAATGCCCTTTTCTCTGAGCATCGCAATTTCGCCGCAAAGATGCTTAAGGTCGATGACCATTCCACCGCCCATTACATTCACAGCCTCATCACGCAGTATCCCCGAGGGAATTAAGTTTAGCTTAAATGTCCCCTTATGGTTTACCACAGTGTGCCCCGCATTATTTCCACCTTGGTATCTGCAAATTATATCATAATCCGATGAGAGCAGATCAACCATTCGTCCTTTGCCCTCATCTCCCCAGTTAACGCCTACGATTGCTGTCAGCATAAATCCTCCTTATACGCTTATCTTAACATCTGCGCCGATAAAATCTTTACAGCCGTCAAGTATTGTGTCAATATATGCGATGAATTCCTCAGTTTGCAATGTTGCTCTTCCAGTAAATTTCTTTGCGTCCATGATTTCATCAATCACTTCCTTCGTCAAGCCAAATGACTTGTCCTCAAGTATCCTTTGAACAAGGTCACAGCTCTTGCCATTCTCTTTAATCTCTTTTAGAGATGCAAGGGAGTGCAAACGGATTTTCTCATGGAGATCTTGTCTGTCGCCGCCTGCTTTCACGCAGTACATTAGAATATTTTCTGTTGCCATAAATGGAAGTTCCTCCATCAAATGGCGCTCGATAATCTTTGGATATACAGTGACTCCGCTGATTATATCAATATACAGTGACAATACAGCATCAGTTGCAAGAAATGCCTCAGGCACTGCAATCCTCTTGTTCGCAGAGTCATCAAGCGTTCTCTCAAACCACTGTGACGCTGCTGTGAGTGCAGGATTTTGTGTGTTCGAAATTATATATCTTGATAGCGATGCAATTCTCTCACTTCTCATCGGATTTCTCTTGTATGCCATCGCAGAAGAACCAACTTGATTTTTCCCAAATGGCTCATCGAATTCCTTTAAATGTGAAAGAAGTCTCATATCATTTGAAAACTTATACGCAGATTGCGCAATCCCCGAAAGCACCGACATGATGAAATAGTCGATTTTTCTTGAATATGTTTGTCCGCACACGGGATATGTCTCGGTAAATCCCATTTTTGTGGCAATCTTCTTTTCAAGCTGCATAACTTTATCATCATCACCGTCGAAAAGTGCAAGAAAGCTCGCACATGTGCCCGTCGTGCCTTTACATCCGAAAAATCTCAATTTTTCAAGCACAAAGTCAAGTTGCTCAAGGTCAAACACCAATTCTTGCATCCAAAGTGCCGCACGCTTGCCGACTGTTGTCGGTTGCGCCGACTGAAAATGTGTATATGCAAGGGTCGGGAGCTCCTTATGTGAATTTGCGAATTCACGAAGCTTGGAGATCAATGTCACCAACAATCTCTTAATATGTAGCAATGCATCTCTTTGCACAATTATATCTGTGTTGTCACCAACATAGCAAGATGTTGCGCCAAGGTGAATAATCGGCATTGCGGACGGACAGCACTCCCCATATGTATGGATATGTGCCATAACATCGTGACGTAGCTCATTTTCCTTTTTCTTTGCAAAGTCATAATCGATATTCTCGATGTTCGCTCTCATCTCCTCAAGCTGTGCATCGGTTATATCAAGTCCAAGCTCCTTTTCGCTCTCCGCAAGAGCAATCCAGAGTCTTCTCCATGTTGAAAATTTCTTGTCATCTGAAAAGATGAATTGCATTGTTTCGCTCGCATATCTCTTGCAGAGCGGATTCTCATATTTATAGGACATCTTCAAGTCTCCCTAATACATCTCTATATCCGTCTAGCACATCACCAAGGTCACGTCTAAAACGGTCTTTGTCGAGTTTTTCCATTGTTTCTAAATCCCACAGTCTACATGAATCAGGTGAAATTTCATCACAGAGGATAATTCCATCTGTGCTTCTTCCAAACTCAAGTTTGAAATCAACAAGTTTGATTCCCATCTTAACAAAGAGTTCTGAGAGAAGTTTGTTGATTTTCTTCGCTTCATTTCTCATGTAGTCAAGCTCTTCTTGTGTCGCAATTCCAATTGCAGTCACTTGAAGATCATTTATCATTGGATCATCGAGTTCATCGCTCTTGAGCGAAAATTCATATATCTCATTGTTTAACGCAGTGCCCTCAGCGACACCGTATTTTCTTGAAAAACTGCCGGCTGCCACATTTCGCACAATCACTTCTACCATGATTATCTCTGCTTTTCTGACAATATTGGTCACTTCATCCTCAACAGCAAGCAGATGCGTTTTTATGCCATTCTCTTTGAGATAAGCATATATCTTGTTCGAGATTGCAGCGTTTAGCACGCCTTTTCCCGAAAGTTCTTCTTTCTTCACGCCATTAAATGCAGTTGCAGTGTCCTTGAACTTAATTACATAGCTGTTGTCGTCCTCGCCTTTATAGACGGCCTTAGATTTGCCCTCATACAGTTTTTCACTCATGTCTATATCTCCTTTTCTCTCATTAAAGGCGCTCATCACATTAATGATAAACATAGTTCAGCTATGCTCTTGGCATCTAAATCGATGTCCCATGACTGACTCTATCATTTATTTGATGAACGCCCAATATAACGAATACAATTATATCATGATATAAGGGCTTTGTCAATTGACTTTTTTAATTTTTTGGCTTGATATTTATGAATTTTCTTCCTCATAATCTGTGTAATTATTTATGTCCAAATTCTAATTTTGGCGACATAAGTTTGTGTCGACTGTCGACATTAATTTGCGTCGAAAATTGTCGAACAAAATATTAAGTGTTAGTGAATTTCATGAATATTTATTGTATTGGTTGTATCTATCTATCCTTATCAATAATTCATTTCTGAAAAAATACTGATTATTTGTGCACAAATAATGTTCAATATTTTTGCATATTTTAAACAAATTAATAATAACATCTATTAATTTCAATTTATTTCCAGTAATTTAACTAACATATGTCACTTTTTTTGTCATACTATCCAAAGTTACTTTTATTTACTTGCATATGCTTGAATATCGTAAAAACATTTGATATAATAAAGTCAGTTAAGTTGGTGTATGTTCTGTACTCGCATACAAATTGCTTAGCGGAATAGGAGACAAAAATATGGCAAAGATCAGATCAATGCCTCTGCTTGAAACTGAAGCATTCAAGGCACTTGGCGATGAGAACAGAATGAAGATTATCCGCATGATATCCGATCGGGAAATGTGCGCAATCGAGTTGCTCCAAAAACTCGAAATCTCTCAATCTACTCTAAGTCATCACATGAAGGTGCTCACAGGAAACTCAATTGTTAACTCAAGGAAAGTTGGAGCACAAGTTCATTACACAATCAATGGGAGGACAGTAAAAGAACTCATCACTCTTTTAAGTGAATTCGATGATTGAGATGTATCTTCACCATAGACGACTTGTCCAAGAACCTCGGACAGGCGACACCGATTAATGCAAAAAAATCCCGAGTGAGGGATTTTTTTGTTTGTGAAATTGACTGTAATCAAGAACTGCTATACAATTGATATATGGTGAAGAGTGATATTGAGCTTACAAATCCACTCTTTTCTCCAACAAAAAACAGTGGACTTAACACAATTCCACTGTTTTATTGATTTTTCGCACTGTTTTTATCCCTATATCGCCCGTCTGCCCTCAATCGCTCTTGTGAGCGTGACTTCATCCGCATATTCAAGGTCACCGCCGACAGGCAGTCCAAATGCAAGTCTTGTCACCGAAACCTCAAATGGTTTTAGCAGTTTTGATACATAT
>CAYJIE010000013.1:29505-37918 GCA_964370145.1 uncultured Oscillospiraceae bacterium | reverse complement strand
CCCTTACAACATTCTCTTCTCTTGTTCAGTTTTTTATGTGCTGGTATACACAATTAAACACACCGCAAGCGCTATAGGCGCCTTTAGCTCAGTTGGTAGAGCAACTGACTCTTAATCAGTGGGTCCTGGGTTCGAGTCCCTGAAGGTGCACCAAAAATGGTAGCCTCGACATAAGAATGTTGGGGCTATCATAAGAATTTATATGCTGGTATATGCTGTCATAGCTCAGGGGCAGAGCACTTCCTTGGTAAGGAAGAGGTCGGCAGTTCAAATCTGCTTGACAGCTCCAAGCGATAAATGCCCCTGTGATTTTTTGTCACAGGGGCATTTAATTTTCCAAAAAATGTAAACCTTGTGTGAATTTCCGCTTAAAAATGTTAAATAATTACGCAAAGGCTTTACAAATGTAACAATTTATCATATAATATTGCATAATAGTGAAGAAATAGCTGTTATTAAAATGGTGGCAGTTCATGAGAAATAGTCTTGGATTGGAGAGTGTATTATGGGAAAAACAGCTATTATATTGCACGACAAGCTGTACAGCGGCAACCCACCTATATTTGCGACATATGAGCTTCTTGGGAAGCCAATTGCGCTGTGGGTTCAAGATTCGCTTAATGCCGCAAAATTTGACGACACATTCATAATATGTGCAGGTGAGGACATTGGTTTTGCAAAATTGTTTGAGGCTAATAAAAACTTTCTTGTCATGGACGAGAAAAATGACATTGTTTCATGCCTACAAAAAGTGTTTTCTGCAACCAAGGCAAAAGGTGAGAGTGAGCTATACATCGCCTTTTCCGATGCCGCATTAATGAGTGCGGACACGATTACAAATGCGCATAACATTCACAAAGAGCATGGGCACAAAGGCACGATACTTTCGACGAAGGAGAGCGGCGTTGTCGGAGTGTGGTTTGATGTTCAAGCGCTCGAGCAATTGGTTTCGCTTACAGACAAGAAGCTCACCAATGTCCGCGAGGCGCTCCGGTTTGCATATGAGAGCATGATTGAGGCAGGACAAAGCACAAGCATTATCACAGTGCGTGAGCAAGGTGAGGGGCTAAGGCCAACAAATCCGATTTCGCTGCTTGAAATGACAAGACAGGCGATTGGGCGAGTGCTGACGAAGCATATGATGAACGGTGTCATAATTTCAAATGATGACGGCGTCATGATCGGTCCTGATGTTGAAATCGGCGCAGGCACAACCATCCATCAAGGCACATCTATTATAGGTAAGAGCAAAGTCGGGCATGGCTGCAATATTGGGCCAACGTCGAGAATTGAGAACTGTGAAATTGGCAATAATGTAACTATAAACGCAAGCCAAGCCTATCAGAGTAAAATCGGAGACTCGGTGAGGATTGGACCTTTCTCACATATTAGACCAAACTGCCATATATATTCAGATGTTAAGATTGGCAATTTTGTGGAAATCAAAAATTCCGTCGTGGATTGCAAAACGAGCATTGCGCATCTCACATATATTGGCGATAGCGATATTGGCGCAAAGGTTAACATCGGCTGTGGAGTTGTTACGGTTAACTACAATGGGGCGAGCAAGTTTAGGACAATCGTTGAAAACGGCGCGTTTGTCGGTTGCAACACGAATTTAATTGCACCTGTGATTGTGGGCGAGAGCGCATATGTAGCGGCGGGCTCGACAATCACTGATAATGTGCCGTCGGAATCGCTTGCAATTGCAAGGACAAGGCAGATTATAAAAGAAGATTGGAACTTAAAAAAGTAAAATAAATATGACGAACAAGAGGATTATGGGGGACAGAGGGCAATGGTACAATCACATCAACGCAACGCATTTAAGATTTTTTCAGGCACATCAAACAGGGCGCTTGCGGAGGACATAGCGGTGGCACTCGGCACATCGCTTGGAAAAGCGGAAATTGGGCGCTTTTCCGATGGTGAAATTTCGGTGTCAATCAAGGAGAGTGTGAGGGGATCGGATTCTTTTATCGTGCAATCAACATCAGAGCCTGTAAATGATAATCTCATGGAACTCTTAATAATGATTGATGCATTCAAGCGTGCTTCAGCAGGCAGAATTACCGCGGTTATACCTTATTATGGCTATGGCAGACAAGACAGAAAAGCGAAAGCGAGAGATCCGATTTCAGCAAAACTTGTCGCGAATATCTTGACAAAAGCCGGTGCTGACAGAGTGTTGACAATGGACTTACACGCAACACAAATTCAAGGATTTTTTGACATTCCTGTTGACCATTTGCACGGCGCTACCATTATCGCAAAATACTTCAATCGACTTGTAAGAAAAAATCCCGAAGAATTTGTGGTGGTTTCTCCTGATGTTGGTTCTGTTGCAAGAGCGAGACAGTTCTCGCAACGTCTTGGCGACATCCCTCTAGCAATCGTGGACAAGCGCAGACCAAGGGCGAATGTCAGCGAAGTTATGAATATCATCGGAGATGTACGAGATAAGAGAATCATAATTCTTGATGACCTTGTGGATACTGCGGGGACACTCTGCAATGCTGTTAATGCCTTGGTGGAAAAGGGTGGCGCAAAAGAGGTATATGCGGTGGCAACCCATGCTGTTCTATCGGGAGAGGCTGTTTCAAGAATTGAAGCAAGTCATGTAAAACAGTTTATTGTACTTGACACAATTCAAGTACCTGAGCATAAGCTCACGCCTAAAATCAAAGTATTGTCAGTTGCATCTGTGTTTGCAGAGGCGATTGAGAGAATTTACGAAGAGCTCCCTGTGAGTACACTGTTTTAATATGGGGATATTCACAAAAAGCCTTGCGCCGCAATACATAATTGTGGGGCTTGGGAATCCGGGGAAAAAGTACGAAAAAACTCGCCATAATGCAGGCTTTATGGTCATTGACTATCTATGTCAAAAGCAGGGCGTGAAGCTTAATAAGATTAAATTCAAGGGTTTGTCACAGACAGTTGTGCTCGGCTCAACTTCTGTGCTACTACTCACGCCGCAGACATATATGAATTTATCGGGGGAGTCCGTTTTGGAGGCGGCGCAGTTCTATAAAATTGAGCCGTCGAATATAATTGTCATATGCGATGACAAGGAGCTCGACTGCGGAAGACTTAGAATTAGGGAAAAGGGCTCAAGTGGCGGACAAAACGGACTCAAATCCATCATAGAATGTATTGGGACACAGGAATTTCCGAGAATTCGAGTGGGAATTGGGAAAAAGCCGCATCCCGATATGGATACGGCGGATTTTGTACTGTCAACTTTTCTGCAAAGCGAGAGAGAGCCAATGTTCAAGGCGATTGAACATGCGGCAGAAGCAGTGGTTTCAATTGTAAATGACGGCGTGCAAAAGGCACAGGAGAAATTCAATAGGGCGATATAAAATATGTATGATAAGCTAAGAAATACCATTTGTTTTAAGGAGAGCGTGCGAGCTCTCGAGGACAAAAGACAACCGATTGCCTGCGTGGGGCTTTCCGAGAGCGGAAAGTCTCTATTTGCATATGCCATGAGCGAATATATGCGTGGCGAGCGCACACCGATTCTGGTTGTGGTGCAAAATGAGGTCAGCGCAAATGATGTCATGGTGGAACTCTCGGGCTTTGACATAGACAGCGTGCTCTATCCATATGTGGACAGGGTGATGTATGACACATTTGCCCAGAGCAAGGAGTATGTGTATGCGAGATTGCAAGCATTGGATAAAATCGCAAATCATGTTGGAGATAAACCCCTTGTAGTCGTGGCATCAATCCATGCCCTAGCACAGTTTACAATCCCGAAAAAAGCCTTACAAGACAGCATTTTTGACATTGCGGTTGACGATGTGATTGACATGGCGGAGCTGTCAAAGAGGCTAGTAGAACTTGGATATTCAAGCGCATCGGCAGTTGAGGGTACAGGGCAATTCTCAAAGCGTGGCGGTATTGTGGACATCTTCAGTGCGTCAAGTGATTTGCCTGTGAGAATTGAATTTTTTGGCGATGTCGTGGACACGATTTCATATTTTTCAGTGGAGACACAGAGAAGAGTTGAGGCGGTGAAGAGCTTTCGCTTGATGCCTGCAGATGAATTTTTAGTGAGTGATAAAGAAGCGGTGCTAGAAAGACTGCAAAATCTAATTGATATATACGCAAAAAAACGTGATAAAAGTCAGTATAAAATGCTCTGCCTTGAGCGAATTCATATGCTTGCGAGCGGCGTTATACCGCAAAAATTATCCTCACTACTATATGAGGGTGAGTGCACGCTGTTTGACTATCTGCAAAATTCGCTTGTGCTCGTCTTTGACGAGAGGGGTTGCGTGTCAAAATTTGACGATGCACATGCAAGGTATATCGAAGAGCAGAAGGCTTTGTTTGAAGAGGGTTTAATCGTACATGAATTAGCAAAAGCACAACTTGCGCCCGATGAAATTTGGCATGCGCTCGCTAAGCATAATTGCATATATCTTGAGAGTTTGTCCCATGCGAGATATGAAAATCCGCCCAAGGCGATAGTGACGGCAAAAGAGCAGTCGGCAATGTCGAACTTTGAAAGCATGGAGCTCTTGTTTGGGGAACTTAAGGATTTGTTGTCACAGGGCTATGAAGTTGTGATACAGACGGCGAATGAGGAGCGCAAAAACAGGCTAGAGGCGATTTTGCGAGGTGCGAAAATGCCGCTGGATAAAATCGGGCTTGTAATTGGGAAGCTTAGAAAAGGCGTGTATTATCCTGTTTCAAAATTTGCAATTTTAACGGATAGCGACAGCAGAAAACGCAGTAAAAAAAAACGAACAGCACCAACGAATGCTGAGAGAATAAAGACATATTCCGACATAGTCGAAGGCGACTATGTCGTCCATCAAAATCACGGCGTCGGGAAATATGTCGGTATTCATCAGCTCAAAGTCGAAGGAGTTGTAAAGGACTATATAAAAATCCTCTATCAGGGAAAAGACGTGCTCTATGTTCCGGCAAATCAGCTGGACTTAGTCTATAAGTACATCGGCGGCGAGGATAAGCCAAAAGTGAAGCTTGCGAAACTTGGCGGCAGCTCTTGGGCGACGGTGAAAAATCGTGTCAAGGCGGCGGCTAGAGAGATGGCACAAGAACTTATCGCCCTGTATAGCGAGCGAAGGAAATTAAAAGGTTTTTCATTTCCTGCCGACAGTGATTGGCAAAAGCAATTTGAAGAGGATTTTGACTATGTTGAGACGGACGACCAACTCCGCTCAGCCGTCGAGATAAAAGCTGATATGGAAAAGGCATATCCCATGGATAGGCTACTATGTGCGGATGTTGGTTTTGGCAAGACGGAGGTGGCACTTCGCGCGGCGTTCAAGGCGGTGCAGAGCTCAAAGCAGGTGGCAATGCTAGTCCCGACAACAATTCTTGCATGGCAACATTATTCAACAATACTCTCAAGGTTTGCGGATTTTCCTGTCCGCTGTGACACTTTGAGCCGTTTTCGCACGCCCAAAGAGCGAAAAGAAATTCTGTCAAAGCTAAAATCTGGAGAGTTAGACCTTGTTGTGGGAACACATAGCATCATACAAAAGGGTGTGGAGTTTAAGGATTTAGGGCTAGTCATAATTGACGAAGAACAGCGTTTTGGTGTGGCACATAAGGAAAAATTCAAGCAGATGTCAAAAGATGTTGATGTGCTCACGCTGACCGCAACACCAATCCCACGCACATTAAATATGGCGCTGACGGGGATTCGTGACATCTCTGTAATTGAGACGCCACCGGCTGACCGTGTGCCTGTGCAGACATATGTATTAGAGCATGATGATGCAATAATTGCCGATGCGTGCAGGAAAGAGTTGCGACGTGGCGGTCAGGTTTTCTATCTTCACAACCGTATAGATACGATTGAAAAAGTGGCGGCGGCACTTAGAGTGAGACTGCCCGACGCCAATATTGTCACGGCACATGGTAAGACGAGCGAGAAAGAGCTCTCGGCGATTTGGCATGAAATGGTGGACGGTGAAATTGACATCTTAGTCAGCACAACTATTATTGAAACAGGCGTTGACGTGCCGAATGCAAACACGCTTATCATTGAAGATGCGGACAGACTTGGACTGTCACAGTTGTATCAATTGCGTGGCAGAGTTGGGCGCTCGTCAAGGCGTGCCTACGCATTTTTCACGCACAGAGCAGGGAAAGTGCTGACGGAAGAGGCGACAAAACGTCTCCTTGCGATAAAAGAGTTTACGAAATTTGGGAGCGGGTTTAAGATTGCCATGCGTGACCTTGAAATCAGGGGTGCCGGCAATGTGCTCGGAGCGGAGCAACATGGACATATGGATGTTGTCGGATATGATATGTATCTAAAACTGCTCGACGAAGCAGTACTTTCCCTCTCTGGCAAGGAGATACCGCCCGATGCTTGCAATGTGGACTTCACCATTGATGCTAATATTGATAAGAGCTATATTGAAAATACGGAAATCAGAATTGATATATATAAGAAAATTGCGACTTTAACGACGCAAGAGGAGCTTGGCGACCTCCTTGATGAGCTCATTGACCGCTTTGGAGATGTGCCCTTGCCTTTGCACAATCTCTGTCGAATAGCGCTGTTAAGAGCGAATGCGACGAATCTTAGAATTCGTGACATTACGGAGAAGAATAAAAATATCGTAATTGATGCGCAGTCGCTTTCATTTGAGGATATCAGCAGATTAATTGCGAAGTTCCCACGAAAAATTCTCTTTTCTGCCGGCGAGAAACCATATCTAACTGTGAGGCTCTCAAATGAGAGTAGCCTTGATTTATGTGAAAAGGTGATTGCAGAGCTTAGCATGGAGAACGGGACATAAAAATTAAATAAGATTTTACAAAAAAACACTGGAAAAAAATCGAAAGATGTAGTACAATTAATAAAGTTTTTTATGCTGAATGCATTTTATAAAAAGAGATAAAGCAATTGAAAGGGGAAAATTATGAGGAAGACCAAAATTGTTTGTACACTAGGTCCGGCAACAGATGCACCCGGAGTTCTTGAAGCGATGCTTCAAAATGGAATGAATGTCGCGCGCATGAATTTTTCACATGGCACACATGAGCAACATAAGGCGAGGATTGACGCGGTTAAGGCTGTTCGAGAGAAACTTGGATTGCCTTGTGCTATCATGCTTGACACGAAGGGTCCTGAAATTCGCACAAAGACATTTAAGGCGGGGAAAGTGGAGCTTGTGGCAGGACAAACCTTCACGCTCACAACAAAGGAAATCGAGGGTGATGAAAAGGGTGTTTCGATAACATATCAGAACTTACCCAAGGATCTTGAAGTTGGCTCACCTGTCCTTATTGATGACGGACTGATTGCAATGGAGGTTGAGAAACTCACGGACACTGACATTGTGTGTAAAGTCAAAAATGGCGGTATGGTGTCGGATAGAAAGGGAATTAATGTCCCAGGGGCAAAGCTTTCAATGGAATATATCTCTCCGACGGATGAAGCGGATATTAAATTCGGAATCACCTGTGGAATTGATTTCATTGCGGCATCTTTTGTGCGCTCAGCTGAAGATGTGCATGCACTCAGAAGACTGACGGAGAAGAATGACGGTAAGAGAATTAACATCATCGCTAAGATTGAAAATCAAGAGGGTGTTAACAATGCTGAAGAAATCGTGAGAGCGGCTGATGGGATCATGGTTGCTCGTGGCGATATGGGTGTGGAAATTGACTTTGCGGAACTACCACATATTCAAAAAATGCTTATCAAGAAGTGTGTGTGGGCAGGCAAAGTTTGTATCACTGCGACACAAATGCTTGAATCAATGATAAAAAATCCACGTCCGACGAGAGCGGAGACCAGTGACGTTGCCAATGCGGTATATGATGGTACCTCAGCGATTATGTTGTCGGGCGAGACCTCTGTCGGAAAATATCCGCTAGAGACATTAATCACCATGGCGAATATCGCTAAACGTGCCGAAGAAGACATCAACTATGAAGGCAGAATGGCTGAAATTGAGATTGACAACAAGGGCGTGACGGCGGCGATAAGCCATGCGACATGCACAACTGCGCATGATTTGGACGCGGCGGCGATTGTCGTGTTCTCGCTTTCAGGCAGAACAGCGAGAAAAGTGTGTATGTTCAGACCGAATGTGCCAATTATCGCTTGCACATCGGACGAGAAGGCATATCAACAACTTGCAATGTCATGGGGCATTGTGCCTGTGCTTGCTGACAATAAAGAGAGCACTGACGATCTGTTTGCACATGCGGTAGAAAGAGCACTTCATACAGGTTTGGTTGACCATGGCGATCTCATCGTAATCACAGCGGGTATTCCTGTTGGAATTTCAGGCATGACAAACACGCTTAAGGTGCATATCGTTGGTAATGTGCTTGCAAAAGGGCGCGGAGTAAATGCGTTTAGTGCAACAGGTGAGGCGGCTATTATCAGAACGAAGAGCGATGTGAA
>CAYJIE010000013.1:0-29495 GCA_964370145.1 uncultured Oscillospiraceae bacterium | reverse complement strand
AGAACTCAATTGTGGTTCTTGAGGGTGATGGCGATCATCTAGTTGAATATTTGAAGGGCGCAAAGGGAATCGTACTTGAGAAGGGCACACGCACTTCACCTGCGGCGATTGTCGGAATTGCGCTTGACATTCCTGTTATCTACTCCACAAAGAATGCAACTGATCATATTAAAGACGGAGAGATGGTTACTGTTGACTCAAACAGAGGTATTGTATACAGTGGTATGGATAAGACAGGCAGCAACTGGAAAAAGCAAACAGAGGGACTTGGAAAGAATTAGAAATTAATGGGAGGGCATATGGCGGATATAACCACAACGCTTTCGGGGATTAAGCTTGATAATCCCATAATACCTGCGAGTGGAACTTTCGGCTTTGGCTATGAATTTTCTCGCTTCTATGATATCAATATGCTCGGCTCAATTGCACTTAAAGGAACGACAAAAGATGCGAGGTTTGGGAATCCCACACCTCGCATTGCGGAGTGCAAAAAAGGAATGATTAACGCAATCGGACTTCAAAACCCCGGTGTTTTGTCGGTGGTTGAAGATCAACTTCCAAAGCTTGCAAAGGTGTATAAAAAGCGGGCGATTGCAAATGTCTGCGGCTTTTCTGTTGAGGAATATGTTGAGGTGGCGAAGGCTTTTGATGAAGACGAGAGAATTGCTATTTTAGAGATTAATATCTCATGTCCTAATGTTAAAGTTGGCGGCATGGCATTTGGGACAGATGCGACTGCGGCGGCGCAGGTCTGTAAGGCGGTGAAAGCGGCAGTTAAAAAACCTGTGTATATGAAACTCTCGCCAAATGTCACAAGCATCACGGACATTGCAGTGGCAGTCGAAGCGGCAGGCGCTGACGGCATCGTGCTGATTAACACTTTGCTGGGTATGCGAATTGATATCAAAAGAGGGAAACCGATAATTTCCACGAAGTCGGGAGGTTTTTCAGGCCCTGCTGTGAAACCTGTTGCAATCCGCATGGTATACGATGTGGCAAAAGCGACAAAACTCCCGATAATCGGAGTCGGTGGAATTGAGAGCGCGGAAGATGTCATCGAGTTTATGTATGCCGGAGCGAGTGCTGTGGAAATCGGAACAGCAAATCTCATAAACCCCTTTGCATGTAGGGACATCATTGAGGCACTGCCTAAAACCATGGAGAAATACGGCATTGAAAAACTGACGGATATAATAGGGGGAGCGCATGAATAGAGATGTAATTGTGGCATTGGACTTTAAGAATAGGGAAGAGACATTTGAATTTTTGGACAAGCTACAAGGCGAGACTCCATATGTCAAAGTCGGCATGGAACTCTATTATGCTGAGGGCGCAGAAATTGTAAGAGAGATGGTCAAAAGAGGATATAAAGTTTTTCTTGACCTAAAACTGCATGATATCCCAAATACAGTGAAATCTGCGACAAAGGTGCTTTCTGACCTTGGCGCAGAAATTATCAATGTCCACGCGAGCGGCACTGTTAATATGATGAGAGCGGCGAAAGAGGCGCTTGTTGAGAGCGGTAGCAAGGCTTTGTTAATTGCGGTAACACAGCTTACTAGCACATCTCAACAGGATATGGAGCATGATTTGTTGATAAAAGAGCCGATAGAAAATGTCGTGCTTGAATATGCGAAGAGGGCGAAAGAAGCAGGACTTGATGGCATTGTCTGTTCGCCACATGAAGTTGAGAAAGTGAAAGCGGCTTGCGGTGCAGACTTTTTGACAGTGACCCCTGGGATTAGATTTGCTGACTCAAAAGCTGATGACCAACAGAGGATTATGACACCTGCAAAGGCAAGAGAGACGGGAACGGATTTCATTGTCGTGGGTCGCCCGATAACAAGGGCTGAAAATCCGCTGGAGGCATATCGGAAGTGCAGAAAGGAGTTTTGCAATGACTGATATAAGAGAGCTTAAGATTATCAGCAATGTGTGCATTGCCAACCAAATTTTTGAGATGAAACTTGAAGGTCGTGCAGATGATATTGTTCGCACAGGGCAATTTCTCAATATAAAACTCGATGATTTATATCTAAGGCGTCCGATTAGCATATCGGATTTTGATAAAAATGGGCTGACAATTGTATACAAGGTGGTCGGCGAGGGAACAGAACAATTGAGCATGAAAAAAGCAGGAGAAATGCTTGAGGTGCTCATGCCACTGGGCAACGGATTTGACATTGCAAAAGCGAGTGGAAACATTGCCGTAATCGGCGGTGGAGTTGGCACCCCTCCCATGATTGGGCTGTGCAAGGCACTGATTGCGAAGGGTATTGTGCCGACTGTGGTGCTTGGTTTTGCAAGCGCACAAGATGTGTTCTATGAGGAGAAATTCAGAGAGCTAGGGCTAATTGTAAATGTCGCAACTGTGGACGGAAGTCACGGCACAAAGGGCTTTGTCACAAATGTGCTCGACAATCTCGACTATGATTATTATTTTGCCTGTGGCCCTGTTCCGATGCTAAAGGCGATTCACGCAAGCGGAAAAAAAGGACAGCTCTCCATGGAAGCGCGCATGGGTTGCGGATTTGGCGCCTGTATGGGATGTGCATGTGAGACAAACTCGGGGCATAAGAGAATTTGCATTGAGGGACCTGTGTTCTTTAGTGAAGATATGAAATTCTAATTTCACGAAATTCTAATTCCAAGAAATTTTGATTTCACGAAATTCTAATTCCAAGAAATTCTAATTTCACGAAATTTGGATTCCACGAAATATTAATTTCACGAAATTCTAATTCCAAGAAATTCTAATTTCACGAAATATTAATTTAACTACTAGAAACAGACAGCATTGATTTACCAGAGTTATTAGCGAAAACGCTAACAATAGATGGGACGAAATCAGTCGCTGTCTGTTTTTTTGTTTTAAAACAAAAATAATACTTGACAAATCGAAAGTTACTGCTTATAATATACCCATACCCCCTATGGGTATAAACATCAAAAACCAAAATAAAGTAACGAGAGGGGACACAGTATGCGGCAATGCATGGATATTGAGGCGATTACAAAGCGTCTTAAGAAAATCGAGGGGCAGATTAGAGGGATTCAAAAAATGGTGAACGAAGATAAGCCCTGCGAAGACATATTAATACAAATCGGGGCGGTTAAGTCGGCGCTACATAAAACAGGACAGGCGATACTCGAAGGGCATATGCATCACTGCGTGTTAGATGCGATTAAAGAGGGCAATGAGGAAGAGGCGATAGACGACTTGATGTCAGCGCTCAATCAATTTTCTAAGATTATTTAGGGGGAAGGCTAATGTTTGCAAAAATCGATAAATTCTTAAATTCAATTCCGATGATGGCTGTGTCGGGAATTTGTTTGGCAATAAGTTTTATTGGGGAGTATATCCTCCCGCTGACAGGTGGTGTCGAAAATCCACTGATGGTGAATTTTGCGTGGGTATCAATTATAATTTCGGGTACACCGCTTGCATATCTTGCAATATGGCGAGTGGTCAAGCAGAGATTTGTAAGCTCTGCTCTGCTAATCACAATTGCGATGATTGCGGCAATTTATATCGGTGATGTGTTTGCGGCAGGTGAAGTTGCATTCATCATGGCAATTGGTGCGTGGCTTGAGGATAGGACAGTTGAGAAGGCGAAAAAGGGCATTGAAAAGCTTCTAAATCTTGTGCCGACACAGGGAAGAGTGTTGACTGAAGATGGGGAGAAAATGGTCGAGGCGAAGGACATAAAAGCTGGGGACATTATAAGGGTTTTCCCTGGTGAGAGTTTCCCTGCGGATGGGCTGATTGCCGTTGGGAATACGACGGTTGACCAGAGCATCATGACAGGCGAGAGCCTGCCTGTGGATAAAGTCGAGGGTGATGAGGTGTACACGGGTACGATAAACCGTTTTGGCTCGGTTGATGTTAATGTTACAAAGTCATTTGAAAATTCTTCACTGCAAAAAATGATTAAGCTTGTGGAAGATGCGGAGAACAACAAAGCACCGACACAGAAAATTGTTGATAAATGGGCTGGTTGGCTGGTGCCGATTGCCTGCGCAATAGCAATTGTTACATATATCATATTTGCGTTCATGTTTCACATGCCTGATGATGCGCTTGTCCGCGCCGTCACAGTGCTTGTTGTGTTCTGCCCTTGTGCTCTCGCTCTTGCAACGCCGACCTCAATTATGGCGGCAATCGGTCAGGCGACAAAAAAAGGTGTGCTTATCAAGTCGGGCGAAGCGCTTGAGCGAATGGGCAATGTTTCGATGGTTGCCTTTGATAAAACTGGCACAATTACACATGGTAAACTATCAGTAAGTGACATAAGGGTTTTTGACTTTGATGAGCAAGAGCTCATCATGCTACTAGCGTCCGTTGAAAGTCGTTCGGAGCATCCAATCGGAAAAGCCACCGTTAGCTATGCGAAGGAGCAAGCAATTTCTTTCGTGGAAAGCAAAGATTTCTCGATGACGGTCGGAAAAGGGGTCATGGCGAATGTAAACGGCAGTGATATATATTGCGGTAATGAGAAGCTGATTGCGGACAATGCGGGGCTTGTGCTCACGACAGAGGCGATGATGGCGGTTGATGAGTTTAGAAGTCAGGGCAAAGCGGTCATAATAGTGGCTAATAAGCAGAGAATTATCGGAGTTATCGGGCTTTCTGATCAGATTAAAGACAGCTCGAAACAGGCGATACAGTTACTGGCGGACAGTGGAATTAGCAAGACGGTACTCTTGACAGGCGACAATGAGAAAAGTGCGAATTTTGTCGCAGGCAAAGTCGGGATTACCGAAGTGTATTCGTCGCTATTGCCACAAGGCAAGGTTGAGGCGATAAAGGAGATTATGGACGCTGGAAATAATGTCTGCATGGTGGGTGACGGTGTGAACGACGCACCTGCACTAAAGACAGCGTCTGTCGGTGTGGCAATGGGCACAATGGGTAGCGATATCGCCATTGACGCCGCTGATATTGCCATCATGGGCGATGATATCTCCAAGATTTCCTACATAAAAAGGCTGTCTAATGCGACCATCCATTCAATCAAATTCAACATTACCTTATCAATGGCGATTAACTTTGCAGCCATAACTCTGTCGGTTATGGGCTTGCTAAATCCTGCGACAGGAGCGCTTGTTCACAATGCAGGCTCAGTGCTTGTGGTGCTGAATGCGGCAAGACTTTACGATAAGAAAATTTAGTGCTAACTGATTTATAAGAATTTTAAGCACTCGATTTGTGAAAGTGGTGAACAGCTAGTCGATATGGCGTGCATAAAAAGGTCATTGTAATTAATAAATAAAAAGTAAAGAAGATGTTGCAAACTATGTTTGCAACATCTTCTTTACCTCATCTATGACGGGAATACCCGACTCATACGAGATTTTCTTTTTCCTATTGGTCAATAACTGAGCCGTCTGCACAAAGTCTTGTGACAATACTGCGTCTTTTTGGCTCGATATTGGCGATATCAGGTGAAAGTGCTGTGCCAAGTCCTGGCGCTGTTGGTAGGACTGCATAGCCCTTTTCGATTTTTGGTAACTCGGTCACGAGATCAGCCTGTGTGAATGATTTGAAGTTCACCGAATTAGCGGAAGTGTATCTCTCTGTCGCCGACATACCCATATGGTCAGGGAGCTCCATCACGCCGACATTTGAAACTGCGGCGCACACATGGATACAAGCCATTGAGCTGACTGGGCTATATGGATTATGTGGTACAATTTTAATACCATGCGCCTCGGCGATGTTGGCGATTTTGCGAGCACCCGAGATGCCGCCACACTGTGTAACAGATGTGCGTGCATATGCCATTGCCTCTCTCGCAAATAGCATAGTGAATTCTTGAATTGTGTTGATTCTCTCGCCTGTGGCAATCGGAATAACGGAGTGTTTAGCGATATATCCCATGGAGTCGAAGTTATCGGGGGTTGTTGGATCCTCAAGGAACATCGGATGTGTATCTTCAATTTCTCGTGCAAATGCCACCGCCTCAAATGGAGAAAGGCGTCTGTGCATTTCAAGGCAGAGGTCCATATCTTTTCCGACAAGCTCACGGATGTGGCGGACACGATAAGCCGCTTTGTTAATCATCGAGCTATATGTTTCGTCATAAGCAAGACTGCGTGGCTCGTCGAGGAATGGCGAGAGATGTCCGATTGCATCGAAGCCCTCTTCTTTTGCCTTTAGGCAACTCTCAAAAAGCTCTTCGTCAGTCGCACCGCTCACATGGTAATATGTGCGCACTTTTTCACGGCATTTGCCGCCAAGCAGCATATAAATCGGTGTGTTGTGGTATTGCCCTGCGATGTCCCAAAGTGCAATATCAATGGCGGACAGCGCACCCATGATCGCAGCGCCCCTAAAGTGGAAGCAACGATACATATACTGGAAGTGTTGCTCGATATTGAGCGGATCTTGCCCGATTAGATAAGTTTTGAAGGTTAGCGCCGCTTCAGCCGAAGCATCAAGGAATCCCCATGCGCCCGACTCACCGACGCCGACAATACCCTCGTCTGTGAAAACCTGCACATACATAAATGAATTTGCTCGAATGACTTTTACATCTGTGATTTTCATGAAACATACCCCTCTTTATTGAATTTTTTTATATAAATTTTTTATGCCGCCTGCTGTAAGGATTTTCATTGCAAAATCTGAAATCTTTTCACATGGAACTGATTGTCCACTGTCTTTATTAGTAACGGTCGCATTTTTGATGTCAATTTCAAGGGTTGCGCCCTCTTGCGCGATGCTCTCAATCTGGGGGCAGATGATGAGTGTAATGCCCATATTGATAGCGTTGCGGTAGAAAATTCTTGCAAAGCTCTTTGCAATGACTGCGGATACGCCGACATTGACAAGAGTTATAGCAGCATGCTCACGAGAAGAGCCGCAGCCAAAATTTGTTGTGGCAACGACGATGCCGCCTTTTTCAAAAACTTTAGGGAAATCGGCTCTAGCACCTTCAAGGCAATGCGAGCCAATCTCTTTATGGTCAGTGATTTCAAGATATTTCCCCGGATAGATTTGGTCGGTGTCGATGTTAGCACCGAAAACATATGCTTTTCCAACAATATTATTCATTATTAAATCATTCCTTTCCCGATATTTTGTGGGCTTTTGCCACTGTGCATAGCGAAAACTCATAACATCTTCAAAGCTCACAAACATCTTTGTTTGAAAACTCTATTTTCAAACTTTTCCCTTATTTTGGTTTTGCAATATGCCCCATGAGTGCTGAAGTTGCAACAACAGCAGGGGATGCAAGATAAATATTGGCGTTTGTATGTCCCATTCTGCCTGGGAAATTTCTGTTTGCACTTGTCACGCAAACTTCGCCCTCAGCAAGAATCCCCTCATGTGTGCCAAGGCAAGCCGCACAACCTGGTGTGACAAAGGTAGCACCCGCATCGATTAGTATATCCATATAGCCCTTAGCAATGGCTTGTTTTAAGACATCTTTTGACGCAGGAACAATGAGCATTCTAACATGCTTAGGTAGTTGCTGACCTTTTAAGATGTTCGCCGCAATCTCGATATCTTCGATACGCCCGCCCGTGCAAGTTCCAATGAAAGCTTGGTCAATTTTTGTTCCGATGTATTTATCAATTGCGTGGACATTGTCAACGCTGTGTGGAGCGGAGACGACAGTCCCCATATCACCCACATTATATGTGTGCTCTGCGGCATACACAAAGTCAGCATCTGTTTCATAGATAGTGTAGTCTTTCGCACCGACTTTTTCAAGATGCGCCATTGTGACGGCGTCAGGAGCGATGAAGGACGCCTTTGCACCAAACTCAGTCGTCATGTTGCAAATCGTCATGCGGTCAGCAACGGTGAGATCTTTAATTAGAGAGCCTGCAAATTCAACACCTTTATATACAGCATAATCTGCGCCAAGATCACCAATGATGTTCAAAATCACATCTTTTGCATGAACTCCGCTAGGTAACTTGCCCTCGAGATTGATTTTAATGATTTCTGGCACCTTGAACCAAAGCTCGCCCGTGAGCAAGATTGTCGCCATATCCGTGGCACCGACACCCGTTGAGAAAGCGCCAAAAGCACCATGTGTTGTCGTGTGCGAATCTGTCACAACAATAATTTTACCAGGTGCGCCAAAGCCAAGGTCAGCTATGACTTGGTGACAGACACCAGTGTTTATGTCCATTAAATGCTCGATTCCCTGCTCATTTGCAAATGTCCTAAAGTCCTTTTGATTTTGCGCTTGCTTGATGGAAGAAGCAGGTGCGTAGTGGTCAAGAAAAATGACAACACTCTCAGGGCTTGCCACTTTTTTGCCGCCCATTTCATAGAATGAGTGGACAGTTTGTAAATATAAATCATTGATACCAGCCACATCTACTTTACAGTTGACGATTTCACCGGTGCTAACTGTTTCGAGTCCGGCATGGTTTGCTAGAATTTTTTCCAATGCGTGCATATAGACCTCCTAGAAATTTTGTTTAAATATTAGGGTAAAAAAGTAAAAACTATCACACAAAACAATCGTAAGACTTAGTCTTGAAAATATTATAACAATGATTTCGTAAAAAAACAATAGTACAAAACGATTTTTTTAGTTAGAAATGTACAAATTTGTACTGCGTTAAATTTAAGGTATAAGAAAGGTTGAGTGAACATATTCACACAACCCCTCTGCCGGTATTTGTTCTATTGTGGCTCAATTATATGGTACAGTTTTGTATTCAAATTGAACTCGCCTCTAAAGGCTGCAGCACTCTGCGCAAAATTATCGCCAATGATGATAAGCTTGTCTCCCTCTTTATGCATAAAAACGGTTTGAAAGCCCATGAAATTCCAAAAAATCGGTTGATGGGTATCATAGCTCTCAATTAGTTTGCCTGAAGAATCAAGCATCGCTATTTTATAGTTTAGCGAAAAGAAGTCGTCTTGCGTCTGATAATTCCAGAGCATTCCAAGCGGGACATCCGCATACAACGCATAAAAAACATTGCTCTCGTCATCACGGAGCACAGAAACCAATTCCCTATTGATATGGCTCTCGTCTTTTTCAACATTTTCGTCACTGCCGAGAAATTCCGAAAAATCAGCAGTTTGACGATATCCTAATTCACGTTTGAAGAGTTTATATTTCGTGTTGCTAAAGGAAAAAACATCGCCATTTTCCATAAATGCGATTTGAGAATATGCGCCGCCGTCATGCACATCGATAAAAACGATTTCATCTGTGTTGGCATTGTGGACAGCGTAATAATAAAGATAGTCGACGCCATTTGTGTAGGCGATTTTGGAGTGCAGTGAGTGAATGCCATCGCTTGAATATGGCGTGTTTTCGTCGAAGACAAGATCGTCATGCGTGAAATTGATAAAAATTTCATGCTCGCCTTTGTCAAAATCCACAGTTAGACTATAACTGTTTTCGGCATCGGTGATGCTTGCAACTGCGCCATTTATCGTGACAAACGGCAAGGCGGTGCTATTGTAATAGTTATACTCACTATATGGAAAGTACAGAGGGAGCAAGTCAGTTTTTAATTGGTGGCTTCCAATTAGCTCATTTTCATGGTAGAGAGCGACAAAAAGCCTTATGTCATTTGGAGGGGTCGGCAAAATGACAAGATTTTTATCGTCAACTACCTCCGAATAGATATTATATGAAGTGTCGATTTTATTCTTGTTAAAATCAATTAGAAATGAGTTTGAATTGTGGTAAACTTCCTCGTTTTCTTGATTTATATATGTGTAGAAACGTCTAATATAATAATGATTGTGGTCGGAGGTCAGCTGTTTTGGCATTGCGACTGAAAAAAAGTTTACGCTTTGGTTGCGTGGAGAGTTTTTTGGGTCGGCGCTTGAGTGGAAATTGTGATTTGCAAAATAGTTACCATTTGTCACATCAAGTAAGATGTCCGACTGTATGAGCTCGCCGGAAATTGAAAAGTCAGCATAGCCCGTTTCTTTAGTGTTAAAATATACACAGCGATATGAATTTTCAAGCGGCATGGTCGCAAGGAGATATATATCACCAAGGCTTGAAAAATCAAGTGGGACTGTTTGCATGGAAAAATCCGAACGCATATAGAGATTGACATTCTCCTTTGTCGTCACAAGGATTATATCGTTTAAGTATGAGAGTGAGCCCCAGTACAAATCAAAATTGATGGGCTCAATTAGTTGAGCGCCGCTGTGATTTGAATAGCTTATATGTGCGACAATCTCTTCTCTTGCTGTGTTTTTAGCCTCATTTTCAAGCGCTAGCACAAATGAGAAGGAGTCATTATTTATTTTTTTCACATCTTCTATTTTAATGTCAATGCCGATGCTCTGCATGAAATCATAGTCCTCTTTTGAGATGAAATCGCGCAGACTAAGCCCATATATATAATCGTTGACAGTTGCAAGAGCAGATGATTCCAGTGCGCCGTAAAAGCCGCTATTGCTCTTTGCGTTGATGTCATAGTCTTCACTGTTGTCAAATTCGACAGCGCCTGTATTATCGCCCCCTTCGCCAATATCTGTCTGCGAATTAGAGGTGCAGGACGCAAAAATTATGAGAAGAAAAAGCGATATGGTCAAGAATCTAGTCATATGCACCTCAAGTAGTCAGTTTATTGAAAAGAGCAACTCATAACAGTATATTGCAATTTTGCACATTTGTCAATATGAGTAGTTGTTTCTTAATAGGATGAGTTGGAGTAACAGGGATATGGAAAGTGAGCGTGACAGCTCCGTCTATGAAATTATAGAGCACAGAGTTAAGCCGTGAACTGTAATCATGCAGAAAAAGTAAAATGCGGCACAAAAAATCATCTTGCGCATATTATAATAAAAAAGCAATGAGGTGATTTTATGGTTTCAAGGCTAAACGAATTATTATTTACATTTTGCGCAGGTTGCAGTGATAGCGAGTTTACATATGTCACGGCGACCTCCGTTACATTTGACGGTGATTATTTCTATGTAACAAGCCCTGCAACTTGTCAAATCGCGCGGGCAACGATTTCTGGCGAGCTTGATATGGTATATCGGACGACCATGCGGTTCTCGCTCATTTACTATGACAAAAGCACCGACAGCTTTATCGGATATGTCAAGGACACTCCTAAATTGCTTTACATCTTAGATAGCGAATTTCAAGTGACGTCGACAGTGACCATGGATTTGCCGCAAGAGTGTCCCTGTGTTCTCTCGATTTCAGTTGATTGCTGTCTCGATAAATATATAATTGCGCTGACAAATGCGGTGTATGAGCTCAATGCAGACGGCTCATTCTCACGCAGGCTAGTGCGTGCAACGGATGGAAAAATTCTGTTTGTACTCGCAATCTGCCCCTATTATCTGATTCATTACCGAAGGACAAATGGGCAGGAACTGCTTGTGTTATCTGACGAAGATGGAAATATCATCAGCCGCTGTAATATTGCAAGGCAGATAAAAGTTGGCTCGCTAATATTTTCGGGTGATACTAGCAACATCGTATATGCGGTGGTGAGCAAGGGTGGTAATGTAGCGATTGGGGAGCTTGTCGTTGAAGCGACGCCCGACAATTGCAACTATTTTGACATCGAACCCGACCCAACGACAGACTGCGACATCGTTCAGGCGGCAACAAGAATTATAAATTCCGTGGCGGATATGGAGGAAGCGCTTGCTAAACTGATTTTAGAGGAGAGCGAAAAAATCAGCTATGCGATTGACAGCGAAGCTTCAGCAGAGGAACTCGTTAAAATAAACAATTCTGTCAGCAGAACGATTTCAAATATTGCTAAACTTGAAGGCGAACTAAAGGGTAAATTAAACAGTGCAAAAGCAATTATTGAAAATGCCGATTGTAATGAATAGAGGGCAATGACGATGGCTTGGTTGAGTTGTAAAACTTGAAAGCAAGGAACTCTCTAAATTAGCCATTAAAAAGGTCATCATTTACATTGCATATAACAACAAGTAAAAGTTAGAGCTGTGGGAATTACCCACAGCTCATATCTTTAGTGGCGATGTTCAGGGAGAAGAGCCTTGTCGCTCACACGGCCTTCCTGAAGTGCTTTTCTGTAATTTTTTGTAGCTTCTTCGATGAAAGCTGTATCATGTTGTTTCTCCGGTGGAATATATGGTTTTCCGTCAGTTCTTTCTCTGAGGTGGAAACTACTGTTGAGTTGCGAGGTGAGCGTTTCCGCCGTTGCCATCATGATATCCGCCGCCGCTGAGGTCTCTTCGCTGTTGGCAGCATTATGTGTTGCAGAATTTGCGATATCCTTGATATGCGTGTTTATATCGGAAATCTGCTCGTCTTGACGAAGTGAGGCATCACGGATCTCGTCAATAAGTCCTGCTGTGGTGGAGAGGCTGTCGGTGATTAGATGGAAAGTGTTGCTTGTTTCCTGCGCCATTTTCTCACCGATATGAGTTTTTGCAATGGTGTTTTCGATGAGCTCTTTTGTTTCTTCAGCCGCAATTGCGCTCTTAGATGCGAGTTCACGCACCTCGTCCGCAACAACTGCAAAACCTTTACCAGCAGTGCCTGCGCGAGCCGCCTCAACTGAAGCGTTAAGAGCGAGTATATTCGTTTGGAATGCAATGCTTTCAATTGACTTGATAACAGTGGAAATCTTATCACTCGCCTCGCGAATTTCCTCAACCGCCCTGACAAGTTCTTGCATTTTATCAACACCGCTATCAACAGTGCCCTTCATGTCGCCAAATTCGTTACTCATTGAAGTTACTCTACTAAAGTTATCATCTGTCAATTCTTTGATATTGTCCATTGTAGCCGAAAGTTGTTCAACAGCTGCTGATTGCTCAATTGAGTTTTCTGAGAGAACCACACTGGCTCTGTTGACTTCGATCGCAGATTTTGCAACTTCATCAGCCGCATTTACGATAAAGGAGAAGAGTAGGTCATTTGACTGCACCAATTCATATAAATTCTTGCCCAAAGCATCATTTTCTGAACGAATATCTACATATGTAGTAAGGTCGCCCGAAGAAATTCTAGAGATGGCATGTGCGTTTGCTTTAATTCCATCAACCATTTCCTTAAATGCCATGAGCAGTACTGAAACTTCATTTTCAGCCGGCAACGCCTTTGTATCGATCTCATTGAAATCAACATTTATGTCGCCGCGTGCAATTTCTTTTGACCAGTTAGATACGGCAATAATCGGGGTTGCGATTTTGTTTGAAGTCTTTTTAGCTGTGAAGTATGAAAGAACGAGTGCCAATATGAGAAGTAGAATAGATGTTATTATAAACAAATTGATATATTGGCGAAAATCCTCAGAGCGCTCAGCTGCATTTTGCTCATATACATCTGTGATGCCTTCAATATTGCTGATTATTATATCAACTTTTGGCAAAAACTCGTTTAGATATCTATCATAAGCTGCGCTGTCGTTAGTTTTACTAAGCTCGATGACCTCTGTCGCCTCTGTATGTATGAAAACATGTGACTCATGTAGATTATTAATATACTCTTGGATTCTTGGATCATCCGAAGCTTGACCCACTGCATTGATCCAAGTGCCAAGTCCACAGGTTTCGTGATCTAGACTACTTGTAAAGGTAGTACCCTGCGTAATCGTGGTCAACAGATCATTTGACCAAAGATAGTGTGCAATTGTAGCGTCCTTTGTAGCATTCTGGTTTTCGTAGTTTTCAGTCAGCTCGGTAAAGCCGAGTGAAAAAACAACCATCCAGATAATAGTTACAACTGTCATGACAAGTGGAATTGAAACAAGGGACAATAGGCCTGACGAAATTTGTGTTTTTATACTCCGATTGGCTCTCTTACTCATAATAGCAACCTCTTCTATTGTTAATTAGTGTCACCATTATATTATAATAGGTTTACGAACGCCAAATATTGACAAATTTTGTATATATTATTAACTTTTTAACACTTAGATAATAATTTGTTTTTTATACACCTTGTTGCATATTTAAGTTATTATATATTGATGTGCGCTCAATTACCCTCATGCAATCCGCTATGGAATGCATAGGAAGAACTAGTTTTGTAATGCCGCTTTTCACTAAAACTTTGATAATATTCTCGTCGAATTCTGAGCAGGCATATAAATTTTGATACAGGCTATCTGCGTATTTCACAAAATTTTGACAAAGTCTTTTAATCTGTGCATGGCTCTTGCCCAGTCTTTGCATGGAATTAATGCCAATAGAGCAAAAATCAGAGCATTTCATAATACTTTTGTAGTTTCTAATTGCCTCCTCGGTTTCAATCATCGAGCCGACCAAAGGTGTTTTTACAGTGCAATATGTACTGATATACTCCTTATATCCGACGATTTCATCTGCACTTTGCACATTTGGTATGAGGATTTGGCAATCGGGACAGTTCTCAATGATATTGGCAATTTGTAGACTGCGCTCATGCTCCATTTCATAATCTTGAAGTGAACTTTTATCGCCGTCAAAATCGAAAAGGCGAAGCACACAGTGTGAAAGATTGTTGCAAGAAGCATACATCTCTTGAAGCGAATCACCGAAAAATTCACTGCGGACAAGTCCGACGGGGTTGTCGTCCTCACATGCAATGCGAAGTTTATCCATCGAGGAAATTGAGTGGAAAAGGGAAATTTTCCGCCCATCTGCTGTTTTTGTCCAATGTGCAAGAGGCTTGCTAGCAATATTTGAAGATGGCTCGCCAATTTCAATATGAGAATTGTCTTGGGGGAGGAGGTCTTGCATGATAATCGGAATGGACAGCTCCCTTGCAAGTATCATATTATGTGTCAGGCGATCGCTCTCCCTTGCAACGATTGCACCTATCCGGTGCCTATAACGTGACAACTCCATTGCACTGACATCGCAAAGTGCAATTGCATATATCTTGCCATCGTTCTTTTGAGCAATATTATTAGTGAATAGCCCTGAAAAGTATCCGGTCACCATAATTTCGCCCTCAATTTTGTTTTTTGTAATAATCAAATGCATAACTCCCTTATGTAATATATGGTTATAATACCATAATATGGGGTCGAATGATGTCGAATTTTATTGACAATAAAATAACAATGCCTACCGAAAAAAGGACATATATTGGAAGATAAATTTACATTTTCTACTTTTGGCGAGGTGACATAATATTATAACAGTTTTTTACAAGTTCTTTACAAAGTGCACGAAATAGGGGTTTTTCTCAAGAAAAATAATTTCTTTAATCTTTTTATCCACATTTTACACATAGTTTTGCACATGCATTATGTAAACCGATTGTTTATGGGGAATATCTGTTTGTATATTTCGAAAAAAGAGCGAATAATGGGCATTTCTCTCTTTTGAAATATCACTTTTGTATATTTTTCTGAAATTAGTATAATGGATGTAGCCTAAATTGATTTTATTGAATTGTTATTTTACTGATACAGTTATGACGAAATATTTGTGAGAGCGTCTTTGTTAGAGCGTCGATATTTTTATTATTAGCTCGTTGAAGTGTGACCAATACAAAAGCAAAATGCATTTTACTCGCATATTTTCATATTAGTAATTTGTCAAAAAAATTGATAGAATAATTTTTTTACAAATAAATTGATAAAACTATTGACTTTGAGTTAAGGTTTTGATATAATAACAAAGCACTAAAAATTTGCGCCCATAGCTCAGCTGGATAGAGTGTTTGGCTACGAACCAAAAGGTCGGGAGTTCGAATCTCTCTGGGCGTGCCAAAACAAAAGCATCCTAATAAGGATGCTTTTGTTTTTTAAACTTATAATAAAAGAAATAACAAAAAGCACCCATGTGCAGAGCTTTCATAAGACTTAAGAGTCTATTGGAAGTTTTAACACTGCGTAGGTGCTTTTTGTTATTTAACGGGGTAAAAAGGAATTTGAACGCTTCAATTAATTCTCATTATTTTCGCTTTGGTCTTTGTCAGCGATAAAATTCTTTTTCTTGTATTTTATTTCAAGTTGAACATATAAGGAGACGAGAATTGGGAGAATGCAAACAATGGTAAAATTTTCAACAATTTCAAAACAAATCGCATAGAAAAAGCTCTCAGGAAACATATTTATCATCACGCTAGTTGCAGGGTCAAGTTTGTACAAATCATTGGTGAAGATTCCTTGGTGGAAAAGCTCCCAGAACAATGTAAAGTCCTGTGCGGCAAGCCAGAAGAGGAAAGCAACAATGGCATATGTCGCTAATATTGTGAGATAGAGTTTTCCTACGACTTGGTTGACAACACTAGTTTGGTCTTTGCGTGTGAGCCATGAAAAAATTCCAATAGTTGCAAAAAACAGGAGGGCGATTACATATCCAAGGAGGTCGAACAGTTGCTCAACGTCTACCATATGTGCTTTTTCACGCTCGTTAAAAACCTCGACATATTCACCATTGATCGTGGCTTGCATGTCCAGATTTTCACGGGGACCTGTTATATAATCGATGATGTTCTCGGTGACCATTTTCAGGTCTGCTTCACTCATTCCAACAACTTCTGCCGTGTTGTTTTTCTCATATTGCGAGTAGTAGAAAGCGGGGTTTGAAGCAACATAATATACGACTCCAAGCATTATGAATGCAACAGTTAGCAGTTGGACAAGGTCACATATTAATTTTCTCAACAAATTATCCTCCTGTATTTTTGCAGACATCGCTGCATGAATATTTATATATACAAATATAGACAAAAAAGTTTACAAAATAAAGGTTGCAGTTAGAGCCAATTTGTAGTACAATTTTATGGTGATATTTTTATAAATGGAGGACTACAAAAAATGGCTGATAAAAAAATTCTAATCGAGACTTCTGCACGTCATATGCATATCTCAAAAGAGCATCTCGCGATTCTTTTCGGGGAGGGTGCAAGCCTTACAAACAAGAAGGACCTAAGTCAACCCGGACAATTTGCCTGTGAGGAGAAAGTGACTGTGATTGGACCAAAAGGACAACTTAAAATGTCAATCCTCGGGCCTGAAAGAAGCGCAACTCAAATCGAGATTTCACTTACAGATGCTCGCTCAATCGGTGTTGTTGCACCAATTAGAGAATCTGGTGACATCGCAGGAAGTGCTGGCTGTAAGCTAGTTGGCCCAAATGGCGAAGTTGAAATCACTGAAGGTGTAATCGCTGCTAAACGTCACATACATCTGACGCCTGAGGCGGCAGCTGAATTTGGGGTTAGTGACAAACAAATTGTCAATGTGAAATATGAAGGTGGCGAGCGTAGCATTGTGCTTGGTGATACAATTTGCAGAGTCAACGCAAGCTATGCATCTGCTATGCATATCGACACCGATGAGGCTAATGCAGCCGGAATTTCCGGAAATGTATATGGCGAAATCATCGCATAATTATCTTTCTGTTCGGCGTGTATCGTGAATTCTCGGTATGCGCCGAATGAAATATGTAACTCTCGGAGGACTGTATGCCGCATATTTTGCCAAATGCCAGAACGAATATAATGAATTGTGCTAGGTCTCTTGTAAAAGAGCTTGGCATTGAAAAATTTAATATGAGAAAGCTCGCCGCTAAATGCGATATGGGTTGCGGCACACTCTATAATTACTATGCGACGAAGAATGCGATTTTGCATGATATCGCCTCTGAGGATTGGAGAGCTTGTTGCAAGGAGATGAAAAGTCGTGTAAGTGTTGAAAATCATCCGCTTGACAATATCGCAGAGTTATATGAATGTGTGCTGGGCTTTGTTGATGCAAATAAAGAATTGTGGGTTTTTGTACTCATGGCGGGACATATGACCACAGGAAACATGAAAGAGGGTCGATATTCTCCTGAGAGATACTTTAGGGATATCCACAATATCCTTCGCCCTGTTCTTCTAAATGACATTGAAGACCCGAGGGAGCTGGACTTTATCTGCCGCTTTGTTGCGGTGAATATGTGCAGACATGTCGTTGAATACGAACAAGATTTTTACCTGTTCGAACAAGCGATTAAAGGATTTTTTGAAAACTGATACATTATAAGGAGATTGCCATGAACATTATACCTGATGAAGCTGTTGAAATGGTGAGACTAAGCAATGCCACACTCACCGAAATTTTCTATCCCAAAGACGGGCGCCCTTTCCAATTTCGATTTAAGAATGAAACCGAGATAATCGAGGGTGAGCGAGTCACAATATTAAAAGTTGAGCGCATCACCTATCTTAGAATCGGCAACAAAATCATTCCTCAGATTTCTGTCCTTAGCAATGACTATATGGTTTAGGAATAAATACCTGCTAGTGAGATGATGTCCTCGACAATTTCATCTTGTAAGCTGCTTGGTGATTTAAGCATAATCTCAGAGGTGCCGGACAATGCGATTTTCTTAATTTTGCTGCGGGCTGCTTTCACTTTAACAGTGTAGAGTTTTGTATTTGGGTTTTGCTCCACTGTTATATTCGTGCCCAGCTCACTGACGATAAATGGCATTGATTTCGGAGAAACTTCAAGCACTGCGTCCACTGTCTTTTCAGGTGCTTTGCGAACTTTTTGCAACAGCTCTTCAAGGGACATATCGTCTTCGTTTTTCTGACGAGACGGAAGCACTTCAAGGTCAGTAATGCCAATCATGTTAAATGCAAAGGGTAATCTGTTTGGGTTAAGACCTGCAAGCATTAGCTGTCCGTCCTCAAAATACAGAGCTTTTGGAGTGATCATATACTGTCCGTTTCTAGTCGGCGTTCTAGCCAAAACGAGATATGAAGGGCAGGTAAATGAAATTTTCTTTTTAGCATTTATGCTCTTTAGGATGCTCAACACATAATTGATATTGAGCCCATTGATACGCTCGGCATCTGTCAATGTATTGCCTAGTGTGTCAATAAAATAATTGGAACTATTACGAATTAGCTTTGATAATGTGTCGGTTGCAGATTGCTCACCGATTAAATTAGAGCTCATCAAAGCGATGAAAGCGGCAGTTATTGTGTCCTCGTCGATATGACGTGACTTCAAATAATATCCGCCATCAGAGGCGATGTCAATGCCTGAATTTTGCAAAGCTGCAATGTTTCTTGCAACCGCCTTTCTTTCGACATCCAAACCGTATTCGCCTTTCACATATTGTGCGATCTCATTTTGAGTGAGTTTGTGATTTGAATCGGTGTATTTGTGTAATATCTCGGAGATATACACAATTAGCAGTTTTTTATTGTTTTCGCTCACTGAATTAGCCTCCTTCATATTTTATGTTTAAATATAGCCGCAGTTGAGATGATGTGCTGTGGCAAAACACTACATATTGTGCCAATTTAAGATTGCGCATACAATTGCCCCTTTATTGGGACATATTTCGCATTATTTAACTAATTGTAACACAAACCGGCCATAATAAAAAAGAGTTTTTAATGCGAATTAACAAAAAATTCACAATTACACTGAAAGAAGTAGGTACAAATATGGTGCTTTTTAGACGGATTACGCATATTGCCATTTTATGTATATTGGTGCTTTCAACACTCCTTGGGTCATCACTCAAGGCTTTTGCTGTTGTCACTGAATATGAAAAAGAAGTGGCTAGAGCGCTTGTTACGAGCGTTGACGGCGGTGCGGCAGAGGGGACATATACAACGGTAGCGGTTGACCCCGAGGCAGTTGACGCCGGAAAAATTCTCGCATTAGTCAGCGTGGTCTATCCATATCGCACGGAGTTGTACAGGACGGAGAATGAGGAGAGTTTTGAATATAATCTAAGGCAAAAAGAGAGCATGTCAACAGAGGCACTGAGAAGTCACGCGAGTGATACTGCGAGTAGGCTTGTCAATTCTTCGATGACGGATCTTGAAAAAATCAAGATTTTCCATGACTATATAGCCGCAAATACCTTATATACTTTAGAGGAAGAATTTTTTGGGAATGATAGTTCAGAAGTTGTATATTCTGCCATGGGTTCGATGTTTTATATGCAGGGAGTGTGCGATTCATATACAAGGGCGTTTTTCCTTCTCGCCGAGACTCAAGATATACCGGTTGTTTATTTAGGCTCGAGCAAAATCAATCACTCATGGAATGCGGTGAACTTAGATGGTGAATGGTGGATGCTTGATGTCACTTGGAATGATAATGATGAGACGGGCGAGATTACATATGAGTACTATTTGTCAAAGGACAAATTGCAAAATCACAGCTTTGACAATGGGATAGACGAAGGCACGATTGACTATGCTGACCATATAGAAATGGCGAATTGGTACTATTTTGGGAGCACAGAGCCGATATTGAATGATCTCACGCCAGAGCTTGAGGCGATTTCGGCAATGACACAGGACATGCTAGCGGAGAAACTTCTCTATCTTGGAAAGTTTAACGGCACGGGCTCAAGCTTTGAGCTAGACCGCATACCAACAAGAGCTGAGGCGGCGACAATGTTCAGCCGTATGCTTGGGCTAGATGGACATATCGCACAGGACAGCGCCTATTTTGCAGGGCTTGCGCCATTTAACGACATGCCCGAATGGGCGGCACCGATTATCGGTATATTATACGAGCAGGGTCTGGTAAGGGGCATTGATGAAAACCATTTTGGCAGTGCCAATGCGACATCGGCACGTGACTATGCGACGATGCTACTACGTGCAATTGGATATGTCGACGGGTATGATTTTACATGGGAAAACTCCCTTGCCAAAGCAAGAGAAGTGGGAATTATTTCACCGACAAGCGATATCGGAGCGTCAAGTGTGTTCACTCGTGGCGATATGGTTGAGATGACGGCAAGGTCGCTGTATGTGCAAGGTTTGCAGGGAATTGGGACTTTTGGAGACGAGCTTGTCTTTAGGAATGCGCTACCCGAAAATTATGAGGAAATAATGGGCGTTGGATAAAAATAAAAAAAAGCTGTCGATTGCGGCAGCTTTTTTTATACCCTCTTTTGCAAAATTGAAGTCAGTTTAGAAACAATTTAGAACAAAACACTTGCCATTTGTACTGCGATGTGCTATACTGTTCGTATAATTTTCAACTCAAACTACTAAAAACAGCGATTTTGCAAGGAAATCCACGAAAAGGTGAATATGAAAATATTATTGACGACTATGGGGCTTGGCATAGGCGGAGCAGAAACGCATATTGTTGAGCTTGCGAAAAAACTGAAAAATGCAGGGCATGCGGTCACTGTCATCTCAAATGGCGGAGAGTATGTCAGCGCAATCACAGAGGTGGGCATACGTCATATTGATGCCCCGATGCACAGGCGAAGCCCTTCATGCATGGCAAAATCATATGGCATATTAAAAAAAGTTGTGCGTGAAATGCGCCCCGATGTAATTCATGCACATGCGAGAATTCCCGCATTTCTCTCATACTATGTAGCGAAGAAGACAAACACGGCATTCGTCACGACGGTGCATGGTTGGTACAAAACAGATGGGATTTTGCGAATGGTCACACGCTGGGGGAATCATGCGCTGGCGGTTAGTGACGACATAAGAACATATTTGAAAGAGCAATATAATTTACCTGATGAAAGCATCACCGTGACGGTGAATGGGATTGACACGGAGCGCTTTTCGCCGAGAGGTAAAGATGAGGCGATTTTATCGGAGCTTGGAATTTCTCGCACAGATAGGGTTATATTGTCAGTGTCAAGGATGGACGAGGGTGCTTGCCTTGCGGCAAAAACCCTGCTGGACAGCGCAACAGAGATAAGAGAGAAACACAGCGATATAAAAATTGTGCTTGTCGGTGGCGGTGATGCGTTGCCAAGCTTAAGCGAGCAAGCGAGAGATATAAATGCGGCTGTTGGTGAAGAGTTCATAAAAGTGGCTGGAGTGCGCATGGATATTGAGCGCTTCATAAGCATTGCGGATTTGTTTGTCGGGGTGTCCAGAGCGGCGCTTGAGGCGCTGTCTTGCAATGTGCCGACAATTTTGCTAGGCGATGCAGGATACTTAGGATTGTATGATAAGGACAAGAAAAAGCGCTGTATAGAGACAAATTTCACTTGCAGAGGATGTGAGGCTGTCACAGCACCGCAATTTCTAGAAGATGTGGAAAGAGCGCTTTGCTTAACTGAAACTGAAAAGAAAAACACAAATGGACGTGACGTCGTTGCAATCAGATATTCCTTGCAGCGAATGATGGAGGATTCCATAATGGTATATAAAAGGGCTAAAGAGTCAGCGTCTTTTGATTTTTTACTGGTCGGATACTATGGATTTGACAACACCGGTGATGAGGCGATGCTTGGGACAATTGTCTCGAATTTAAGACAGCAAATGCCAGAGGCGAATATTTGCGCATTGGCGAAAAAGGGTGTGGAATATCCGCATTTGAACATACATACGGTAGATAGATTTAGTATGCGTGCGGTCAAAAAAGCGATAAGACAATCACGGTCGCTTATTTTTGGGGGAGGAAATCTCATTCAAGATGTGACCTCCGCTGCTTCCGCTTTTTACTATCTAAGCCTTCTTAATCTCGCAAAAAAACAGGGAATTGCCACGATGTTATATGCGAATGGAATCGGGCCTTTAAGGGAATCCATGACTAGAAAACAGGCGAGCAAAACCCTTAATACCGTGGACATAATCACGGTACGAGAGAAATTGTCAGTGGAGTATTTACAGACGCTTGAGGTTAAAAATCCAAAGATAATTCTAACAGCTGATGAGATTTTCACTTTGCCTGCCGTTCAAGAGTGCGAAGTTCGTGAGTTCCTCACTATAAGCGTTCGGGCATGGGGGCAAAATGACAGCGAATTTGTTGAAAAGATGGCGCAAATTGCAATGCGAGTAGCGGAGAAATATGGGCTTAAGATAAGGCTGCTACCGCTCATGCCTTTGCAAGACAATGCGCTTGCGGAAGAGATTTGCGAGAGAATCGGGAAAAATTGCCAAGTTTTGTCGAGTGAGCATTACAGCGATGTGCAAAAACATATTGCAAAAAGTCGTTTTGTCATTGCCATGAGACTACATGCGCTTATCTTTGCACAGCTGCAAAATGTGCCGTTTTTTAGCGTGAGCTATGACGAAAAAATTGACGCTTTCTGCGAATATATCGGGGACTATGGGAAAATTCCATCATCTGATATTGATGTGGATAAGGTGATAGCGGACATTGACAATGCACTAGCGCGGGAAGACGAAATTAGAACAAATATGAAAAATAAAATGATTGAGCTAAGGAAGCTTGCAAGTGAAAATGCACGCATTGCATGCGAATTGCTCAAATAGATACTTGGAGGGAATATGTCAACAGAATTGTCGAGAGTGCTCGAGCATCTAAGAAAAGAGAAGGGAATTAAGCAAAAAGAGGCGGCAGAGGCGCTTGGGATTAGCTCAGGTTTGTTGTCACATTATGAAAAGGGACGCCGTGCGCCAAAGCTTGAATTTTTGGCTAAGGCGGCTAAATACTATGGGGTGAGCTCCGACTATCTTTTGGGAGTCTCGAACATGCGAGCGCCAGTAAATCTTACCGCAAGCTCACTAATGCAGCCACCAACAGAGGCGGAAAAAGTCATGGGGCGCGGCGGACTGCGCATATCACTGGGAAAAGCGATGGCGCTCAGTTCCGTAAATGTGCTGTTTGAGCTCATGCGTGACGATGCGTATAAAGAATTTTCAATTGAGGCACAGAACTATCTTGCGCTCTCGATTTATAAGATTTTCAGACATCTTTATAATAGCAATCCCGACAACTTAAAGTCATTTTTCTCAATGCCAGACCTTGCCTTTTTAGAGGCAGGTAATGCGGCTTCACAAATGACAGAACTTAGATTAAAACTGCATTCTGCGAAGATTTCAAAAGGCAAAGACAGCGTGGAAGAAATTAATTATGACAAGATTAAAGAAGAGTTTTCAAGGGATGCCCCTGCTTTTTTCAACATCTTGAAAATGGCTGAGGATTCAATGTCAAATGCGGGGATTTAGTGTATAATTGGATAATGGCGTAAAAAATATGAAATGAGGCAAATAATGAGAGAAATCATCGTACTTGACAATGGTCTGACGATAATACTAGAGCAGATGAGTTCCATTGCTAGCGCCGCAGTTGGCGTGTTTGTGAACACAGGTGCTCGCAATGAGAAAAAAGGCGAAGAGGGAATTTCCCACTTCATTGAGCATATGCTTTTTAAGGGCACAAAGTCACTGAGCTCAAGAGAGCTGTCCTATGCATTTGATATGCTTGGTGGCTCAGCAAATGCATATACCTCCAAGGAAAACACGGTGTATTATTCAAAGGTGCTAAGTGAGCATGTCCCTTCGGTGCTCTCGCTTATCCTTGATATGCTGATAAATCCGCTACTAGCACAGTCCGACATCGACATTGAAAAAAATGTCATCATGGAAGAGATTAATATGTATGAGGATTCCCCGGAGGAGCTCGTCGTGGATAATCTGTTTGACGCTGTGTATGACGGAAAAGGCATCGGCACAAATATTTTAGGCACAGTTGAGCGTGTTGACAACTTCAAAAGCAAGGACTTGCGTGCCTATATGGAGGAGAATTACACCACTTCAAATATGATTATTTCGATTTGCGGCTTTTTTGATAAGTCGCAGTTGATGGCGGTGATTGACAAATATCATTCGACATTTAACAATCGTGAACAGCGCCTCGCACCATATAAAGACAGCTATAAGGCGGCAATTGTCAAAAAGCAAAAGGATATTGAGCAAAATCATATGTGCTTTGCGTTCAAGGCATATCCATCGGGGCATGAGAATAATCGTGCGCTGTCTGTTATGTCGGGGATTTTTGGCGACGGCATGAGCTCTCGTTTGTTCCAAAAATTGCGTGAGGAACAAGGGCTTGTATATTCTGTATCGTCATTTCTCGCACCACATAAAGAGAGTGGGATGTTCTGCATATATGCGGCGACAAAAGCGGACAGCGAGAAAGCGGTATATGATACAATCATGAGCGAAATCAGCGAAATCAAGGCGAATTGCGTGACCGATGACGAGCTTGTAAGAAGTAAGTTGCTGATTAAAACTTCTACAATTTTGGGCTTTGAGAGCACAAATAATAAAATGAGTTTTAATGCGCACGACTATTTGCTTAGAGGGCGAATTCGTGAGATTTCTGAAATTGCCGAAGAGATTGACAAGGTGTCGATGGAGAAAATTCAAGAGGTTGCGAGCGAAGTTTTTGATGAAAAAAACATGAGCTTTTCAGTGGTCGGCAGAGTCGATTGAGAATAGAATAATAATAAATCCCGACAGATTCCTGTCGGGATTTTCAGCCTGCCATAAAAGTCCATCAGGACTTTTATGGCAGGCGGACCCCTTGCGAGGGGGATCCGTTAATGGACCCTTCGTGGTACATTTAGTCTAATGAACGGGTGGAAACCTGATGTTTCCGCCCCGCAGCCCCCTTCTTCTGAAAATTTCAGTTTGAGTGCATAGTTTTTTTGACACGCTGAAATCCCGACAGATTCCTGTCGGGATTTTATTATTATTACCGTCATAACTAATTCATATTCTATCAATACCGATATGCTATGCTGAATATATATATTCTTTGTGGTATTTTTAGTATAAGGAGTGATAGTATGAATAGATTTTCAAAGCTTATAATTGCATTTTTTGCGCTTATGCTGCTTTTAGCAGCCTGCACGACACAGGATGTGCCGGAGCAAGATGATGAGGGCGTAGCGCAGCCAACAGTGAGCACTGATGTTGACGAGGTAGTGCCACCGACGGAAGATGAGGACGAGCCGACACCATCTATTGAAATTGACCCAAATGACTTAGTTTCAGTCGAGAGCGAGGCGCTTAAGGTATTGCCAAGCGAGATATATGATGAACTAGTTCGCATATACAATGGAGAGGAAATCACGCCGAGTGAAAAGCTAAATTCCGTGCTTTTGCCGACATCACTTGACATCACAATACCTAAACTTGACATGTCGAGGATTCGCATGTCGTCGCCTGTGACTGCCTATACGTCACAAGATCTTGTGGCAGAGCTCCTCGCAAATGGGTATAGTGAAGAGGAGATTGCACATATAGATCTTGGGGAATATATGGTTCTGTCAGAGGATTTCATGATGACCCCACAGCTTATGTCGGAGGCGGTGCGTCTGTACCCAGAACTGATAGAGCAACCATTGAATGAGTGGACAAACAAGGACTATCGTGATTATATTCAAGCGATTATAAATGAGCAGAATATAATGAGCGATGACTATGAAATGGAGTTTATATCAAGGCATATCGCCCTTGATGATGCGAGAATATTTGCCGGCACTTCGCTTGGATATGATGGGATGTTGGCTATGGACGATAAGTCGGTCAGAGCGTTTATTGAAAGCAGTTATATGGCAAATATCGCAACGGCGATAAGCTGGGCGGAGTTTGAGCTTGGAATTGCAAAAAACGAGCCTGTTTTGGAGGATTTTGTGCGGATTATCACGCTGGCGGTTGAAAATGAAATCGGCGCATCGCAGATTTTATCAATTGAATATGCGACTGATGATGTCGCATATATAATGGGCGTTGATGTGTCGGATATGGAAGGAGATAAAGTCAAAGGTATAGTAGCGACTTATGATGCTGACAAAAAAGATTTTACTGTTATATACGAAAACTATGTTAATGTGCAAACATTTGAAAAGTTGTCAGTAAATGTGCAAACAGATGGCACACATGTGCTGTATGCGACGGATTTCATGTTGCATATAACAGATGCGGTTGTGACCTCCCATCTGTCAACTGATGGCATGTTAACGCTGTCATATTCGCCATTTGAAAATATCATTGCATATAGTAATGCGGAAAATGGCGATGTGCATTTTCAAAATTTAGGTACGGGTGAAGATGAGTTTTTCTTCGAGATGCGTGCGGACAGAAACGAGATGATGTCATATTCGCCGAAAATTAGCGGCGATGGGCAGCATGTGTTGTTTCTCACGGGTGGACAGGGCTATCACAATTATAAAAATGCAGTAATGGCGGATATGGACGGCAGGATTATTGCGGACATCGATATAAGCGGCGGATATAGCAATATTATGCATTTTTGGACACAAAATGGATTTGCATTAATCCTCGAGAACTATGGCGACAGCCCGAATATGATAATACGCGAGTACAATGTGACAGGCGAGCAGAAAAGTGAGTTTTCGATACCGGTCAGCAGTATAAAAGATATTGAAAATGCCGAAAAAAATGTGGCGGTTTTCACCGCCACGGATGCACAGTTTAGGCATGTGCTCTGCCTGATTGATTTCGATAGCCAATATGCACGAGTGATTTACACAAGTGATATGCTGATTTTTGGTGAAGATATTTCGCCCAATGGTGAAAAAATCGTTTGGATTGAGAGCGAAAACGGTGAGGGCAGCATAATCAGTGGTGCGAAAATGAGTGAGCTTAGCACAGCTGACCTCGTGCTTGGGTAGGTGATTAGTTTATCACAGCGGCAACACCGATTTCAGTAATCCAACGACCGCTTGCGTTCCAATCTGAGGTGCTTTGGCTGACTGTAATTGTACCAGTTTCAGCGTTAATTGAAAATGTGAAAGTTTGGTCTCGAGCCACTTCGGATTCGCCACGTATCGGCATACCCGCTAATTTAGAAATCTCTTCTACAACGTCGGCTTGGAATTGCTTGACGCTGTCAGGATATCCCCAAGAACCTCCATTGTTGACAGTGTTTCCGAGATTATAAACCCCAATAGTACCAGCATTAGGGCTCCATTGAACACTGAAGGTTTTGTCGTAGTCGATGGCTTTGATTTCATCGCTATATTCCGTGACTACGATAGATGCGGCACGAACAACATGCATCGCAGAGCTAAGATCTGTACGCTGTCTTGCTTTTTCAGCATAGCTTGAAAGTGTTGGAAACATAACAACCGCTAGCACGACGATGATAAGCCCAACGATAATCAGCTCTGTAAGCGTGAAACCTTTTTTATTATTTGTTTTGTTAGGAATAAGATTTTTCATTTATATGTAGACCTCAATTGTTATTAATTATGATGTAATGTTTAACTTAGTCTATGCCCATTTGTGCCCATGCAGAAGAGACATTTCTAATTTCACCAGTTGTTGTGTAAATTTCAAAAATGAAATCTTCGCTTTTTCCAAGTGTTGAAGTTGCAGGCATGCCTGTGGTTCTGAATCCGCTAGCACCATTTGTGAAATCGGGCTCTGGATATCCTGGGGTAATCAGGTTGAAACTATCACAGACTGCGTATCTAAAGCGTTTTTGAACTTCGCCACCATAGGCACCGTCATTATCTAAATCAGAATGGTCTCCTGATGCTGCAGCAAGGCCGATGGCTCCGACTCCTGGATAAAATCCATTAAGCGCTCCTGGGTCACTGTTTGTGTACCAAGTTACTTTCACCCAAACTCCAGGTGGCACTTTGGTTTCCGGGTCATTCATTGCAGCGCTTACTGATCTGATAATTGCGCCGGCGGTTTGGACATCAACCGCTTGTCTTGAGCGCTCGACATATCCAAGGTACTGCGGCAATAGGAAAGCCGCCAGTATTGCGATAATAACCATGACGATAATAAGTTCTGTCAGGGTAAAACCGCGCTTGTTTTTCTTGTGTTTCATTAAATCCTCCGAATTGTATTAAATGCGTTTATAATATTTAAAAACAGACTAAGTCTGTTTTTTATTTACAGCAAATTTATATTCTATTGTTTTTATTGTATGTAGTGCTTATTGTAAATGGCACCCTCTGCGAGAATCGAACTCACAACTAACCCTTAGGAGGGGTTTATTATATCCATTTAACTAAGAGGGCGTGCATAGGGTAACTTTTGAAGTCATTATATTCTACACAAAATGTGACCATTTGTCAATAGCTTTGAAAATATTTGCAATTTGTACACTTTTACTTGTGCTCAAATTGAATTTATGATATAATATTTTAGTTAACTTGACAAAATGGGAGGGGCACATATGGAACAGAGCATTTGCTATCTTGACAACGCCGCGACGACAAAGATGTCGAGGGGGGCACTTGATAAATATATAGACATTGCGCAAAGTTGTTATGGGAACCCCTCTTCTTTACATAGAATGGGATTTCATGCTGAAAATGAGCTGAAAAATGCAAGATTTGAAATTGCAAAATCCTTAGGGGCGAAAAGCGAAAATATAATTTTCACAGGCTCTGCGACGGAAGCCTCGATTATAGCGATGCGTGGGCTGATTGGGAGCCGAAAGAGTGGGAAAATATTGCTAACAGATTGCGAGCATCCTGCAGTATATGAGACGGCGAGGGTGCTTGAAAATGATGGATTCACGCTCGGCTTCATCCCGACAAAAGGCGGCGTTCTCGATCTTGACTATTTAGAAGACGCGCTTGATGAAGACACAATTCTTGTGTGCGCTATGATGGTGAATAATGAGAGCGGTGCAGTTTTCGATGTGCACAAAATTCGTGACTTGATTGATAAAAACAGCCACGCAAAGTTACATATTGACGCTGTACAGGGTTTTGGCAGAATGAAATTTTCCGCCCCGTTTTTGCGTTGTGACAGCTTGGCGGTGTCGGCTCATAAGATTGAGGGGCCTAAAGGAGTGGGCGCATTATATATTGCGGACGGCGTGAGACTTGCACCATATCTACACGGTGGTGGGCAAGAAAAAGGACTGCG
>CAYJIE010000012.1:5233-38782 GCA_964370145.1 uncultured Oscillospiraceae bacterium | reverse complement strand
CTGCGGGTTACACCCGCATAAGCAAAACCACCGGCTCAGCCGGTGGTTGTTTATTGTTATTATCTATACACTGTGTTTTTTGTTATGTAATCGTTTTGCTCCTAGCGCACAAAATATGGCGTGCGGCATTTTGCGTTCCATAAGAACAGAAGCTCGTCGTCCATTCTTGCAATGAAGAGTTGAAATCCTGCTTGCTCTTGCACGGTGAGGAGCTCGCCGACATAGTTTGCGACGATTTCGATGTTCTTTTCCTCTAAAATTTTATGGCATTTTCTAAAAATAATGAGCTGTTCCATGAGAGTGGTCGAGCCTGAACCATTTACAATCAGCATGAGCTTTTCTCCATTTCTCACGGAGAGGTCATCGAGTAGTGCCTTTAGCATTATCGCCGCCGTATCATCTGCAGATTTGAGTCTTTGGCGTCCGCCGCCGCCCTCGCCATGTTGCCCCATGCCAATTTCCATATCCGCGTCACTGAAATCCGCAAGTGGTGAGCCTGTGGACGGATGTGTCGCACCTCTGCTGGCAACAGCGAGAGAAGCCATATTATCAGCAAATCGCAACGCTATATCCGCAATCTGATGCAAGTCCATGCCCTCTTGTGCCGCCGCCCCGACAATTTTCAAAAGGGGCACGACGCCAACAAGCCCACGCCTGTCTTCACTGCGTGAACGAGGTGCATTTGAGATGTCCTCTTGAGTGACAACTCTTGTCACATTCAATTGAAGCTCTTCGCATTGGCGCATGACTAATTTACTCGTAAGCAAATCGCCCTCATGGTTTAAGACAACATATAAAACGCCATGCCCTCTGTCAGCGAGTTTGAGTGCTTCAAGCACCGCCTTTGGCCCTGGGGCTGCGAAAATATCCCCCACGACGGCAATGTCAACCATACCACGTCCGACATATCCCTCGAGTGCAGGTTCGTGACCTGCGCCGCCCTGCGTCACAATGGTGACCCTGTTTGCGCTTTTTAGTTGGCGACTGATTATCATATTGCCCTCGCCGCGATATAGAATATCGCTGTTTGCAAGGGCGAGCCCTTCGAGCAGCTCATTCGTTAAATCATCCGCTTTGTTTATGAATTTCTTCATCTTTTTCATTGCCCGTCCTCCACTCTTGTTCCATAGTCTTGGCGGTGCATTTCAAGTCTTTCTAGCCACTAGACGCCTGAATATTGCAACCGTCAGCAAGTGCCTCAATGAAAATTGAGGTGGAAACCGCTCCGACATCAGGAGTGCCAATTGTGGCCTCCTTATAGTTCTTCGCTCTCCCATATTTGGATACGAAAGATTTGCTAGCGCTCATGCCATCTTTTGCCGCTCTTGCCGCAACTCTAAGAATGCTTGGGAGCTCCTCTTCGCAGTTTTGAACTGCAATGACTGATGGGATGAGTGCATCCATCATGGTTTTGTCACCGACTTTTGCCTCGGTGATATGACGCATTTGCTCGAGACAGCCAAGGAACATCCGCTTAATTGCATCAGCGTCAAGCTCGTTCTCATTATCCGAGAGCTCTCTGCTAAAGCCGCTTATCATCGTCCCGTACAGCGAGCCCGCAGAGCCGCCGTTGACTTCCATCACCTTTTCGCCAAGGTCATAGAAGAAAGCTTTTATGCTTTCGTCTTGCCAATTATATACCCTATCCTTTATGCGCCTTGCGATTTTCTTAATTGTTACGCCGTGATCCCCATCACCGAATTTTGAATCTATGGCACTGAAAACATCCACATTTTCCTCAAGGCGATTCGCGGCGGTCAGCAACATATTTGCAAGCTCGCTTTTACCAAGAACCATTTCTGTCTCCTTATCAAAAGCCCAAAGGGCTTGCCAAAATCATGCAAAAACATGTTTGGCAGGGCAGAAGTCAAAACTGACACAGTCAGATTGACTTTGAACAATGTCTTCGTTATAACTATATTATCAACGAAATATGTACATGTCAACATATTACGATAACTTTGTACATTATGTACACAAATTTTTCCAAAAGCGCATGTTTGCGATAGAATTGTGCTGAAAATTGGTTATAATATGCTATATTAAAATTAATGGAGGCAATATGTTGAATATAACAGGCAGTCACACGGATTTAGCACAGGAGATTAAGGACGAAGCTTTTAAGGGAAATGCAGCGCTTGAGGTTGAAGGGATTATAAGCAGTGAGGAGGAAATTTCCGGAATCAAAATCAGCAGATTGCAAGTCAAAAGCGAGACTGCTGAAAAACTCTTAAATAAACCGTGTGGAACATATATCACGGCGACGATGTCTAAGCAGATAAGGGAGACGGACTCGGATTTTGAAAGCTCTGTCAAGGTGCTAGCTGCACTTATATCAGAGCTTCTACCCCAAGGCGACAGCGAGCATGTACTTGTGGCAGGGCTTGGGAATTCAAGCATCACAGCGGACGACCTCGGGCCGCTCACTTGTGATAGGGTGCTGGTCACAAGGCATATAACCCTGTCGAAGGAGGAGAGCTTTTCAAAACTGTTTAGGCCTGTGTCGGCAATTAAACCGGCAGTGCTTGGGCAGACGGGTGTGGAGTCGGCGGAAGTCATTAAAGGACTTATAAACATGACACAGCCAAAAGCGCTTATTGTCATTGACGCTCTGTGTGCAAGGGAAGTGTCAAGGCTTGGCTCCACCGTGCAAATTTGTGACAGCGGAATTGTCCCCGGAGCAGGTATTGGCAACAAAAGGCAGAAAATCAACAGGGAGAGCATGGGCGTGCCTGTGATTTCAATTGGTGTGCCGACGGTGATTTCTGCTTTGACATTGGCAAGGGATATCGTTGCGGACGATAGCGCCATAGACAAAGATATTGCAAAAAAATACAGTGATATGTTTGTCACGCCAAAGGATATTGATGACCTTGTCAAAACTGCATCAATCTATCTTGGATTTGCCTTAAATCACGCATTGCAACCCGACATATCCTTAGAGGATTTGCGTTATTACGACGGAAATTAGTATTGCTTTTTACTGCATTATATGGTATAATATCTTTTATTGCGCAGTTCTTATTGCGAACTTTGCATACGAATAAGAGCTGTACGCATATAATGCAAACGCAGCGTTAGACGGAGGATTTATGAGTTACAGTAAAGCGGAAATACGCAAGAATTTGAAGCATATAGCTAAAAAGAGATGTGAAGGGAACACCATGGCAATTTTCGGTGTGCTCCTTATACAAGTTGCCTTAGGCATGGTCACTGCGGCGCTCATGGAAATGGTAGACATCGCTTTTGGAGTTCAAACTTTGAGCGACGGTATGTCAACGTCTCTGTTCATGGATTCAGGGCAACAAGCTGTGTATGCTATGAGTCAGTTTGGTATTGAAATGTTAATGGCACTAATCCAAACGCCGTTACTATATGGATATTTTAAGTATTTTCTTGCAATTGCAAATGGGGAGAGAATGCCCTTTACAACGATTTTCTACTTCTTTGAGAACATGAAATTATTCTTAAAAACATATTCAGTTACAATTAGCGTGTTTTTACGCTCGCTCCTTGCAGGCTTTATCGCAGTGATACTGGCAATGGTTATCGCCAGCTCGTCTTTTGTAGCGGCAATCATGGTTGGCAGCGCCTTTATGGCATATGTCGTGTTGTTCGCGGCAATGATACCGATATTACTCATTTCGGTGTATCTATTGAAATATGTAATGACAACTTATTACACCGTCATTGACCCTGAGCTAAAAACATCGGAAATTGTCAACAAAAGCAAGCAGTCAATGGCTGGACACCGCTGGGAGTATCTATTTTTCATGCTAAGCTATTGGATGCCGCTTGTATTAGGGGTATTTGCTTTAACTATTCTAGGCGGTGCTGTGGGTGCTCTGGTTGGAATGATAGTGCTATTTGCCGGAATATTTGCGCTTATGCCAAGAGTGGCAGTTGCGAATGTGTTGTTCATGCAATATCTCGATGATAGTACAGCGCTTAGTGCTCTAGTCAAAGGCGAAGACGTAAATCAAACTTCCACAAATCCCTACACAGGCAACACAGGGGTGTACAATATGCATGACAGATATAATCATGGGCCTTTTATCGGCGGCGAGCAAGGGCATGGAGACAATGCCATCGAAGATGGCAATGTAGACGATGATGATAATGACATTGAAGATGACAATGCCATCGACAGTGACGATGATTTTGATAGTTCCGACAGCTCCGACAGTGGATTTGACAGCGGCGGAGATGATGGCGGATTTGATGACTAAACTTAATACAGACATATAAGGAGAGAGAGATGGACAAGAAAACATATTATATCACAACCCCGATTTACTATCCTTCGGATAAATTGCATATCGGACATGCATATTGCACAGTGGCGGCGGACGCACAGGCACGCTTTAGACGTATGCAGGGATATGATGTCATGTTCCTTACAGGTACTGATGAGCATGGACAAAAAATCGAGGAATATGCAAATAAGGCGGGCAAGTCGCCAAAGCAATATGTCGATGAGATAGTGACGACAATTAAGGCGCTGTGGGAGACACTTGAAATCACAAATGACAAGTTCATTCGCACGACAGATGATTATCATATGGCGACGGTGCAAAAAATCTTCAAGGCATTGTATGACAAGGGTGATATTTATAAAGATGAATATGAGGGAATGTATTGCACACCATGTGAGTCATTTTGGACAGAGGCGCAGCTAGTTGAAGGCAATTGCCCTGACTGTAATCGCCCTGTAAAACAAGCAAAAGAGGAGAGCTATTTCTTTAGACTCTCAAAATATCAAGACAGGCTCGAGAAATTATATGAGGAGCAACCCGATTTCATCAGCCCAAAATCAAGGCTAAATGAAATGCTCACAAACTTCATTAAACCAGGGCTTAAAGATTTGTGCGTGTCACGCACAAGCTTTAAGTGGGGGATTCCTGTGAGCTTTGATGACAAGCATGTTGTATATGTGTGGGTAGATGCGCTATCAAACTATATCACAGCGCTTGGATATCTCCAAGAGGATGACACAGCATACAATAAATATTGGCCGGCACAAGTGCATCTTGTGGGCAAGGAAATCGTGCGTTTCCACTCAATTATTTGGCCTGCAATGCTAATGGCATTGGATTTGCCATTGCCACAAATGATTTTTGGTCATGGTTGGCTACTGCTCGAGGGCGGAAAAATGAGCAAGTCAAAGGGCAATGTTGTTGACCCAGTGAAACTCTGTGAGAGATATGGCACTGACGCCATTCGCTATTTCCTATTGCGTGAAGTGCCCTTTGGCTCTGATGGGGTTTTCTCAAATGAGGCGTTGATTGCACGCATAAATTCCGATCTTGCAAATGACCTTGGAAATCTCGTCAGCCGCACAATGCAAATGTCACAAAAAACTTTTGACGGGGCACTTAAGGCGGTGGGCGCTGTGGGTGAATTTGACGAGGAATTAAAAGATTTTGCGAAAAATACCGTGGAGAGCTATACGAAACATATGGAGAGCTTGCTGTATTCCAATGCGTATACAGAGGTGTTCCGCATGATTTCTCGCGCGAATAAATATATTGATGAGACCAAGCCTTGGACACTTAAAGCTGAGGAGGAGAAACCGCGCCTTGCGGAAATCCTCGCTAATCTCTGTGAAATTTTAAGATTGGCAGCGATTATGTGTATGCCTGCGATGCCGACTGCATCTGGGAAAATCCTTGACGCAATTGGGGCAACCGGTGAGCTTAGAGAATTTTCAAGTCTTGAATTTGGAAGAATGAGAGAGTTTACAACAAAGAGAATTGAAATCCTCTTCCCAAGAATCGACATGGAAAAAGAGCTTGCGGCACTTGAGGCTGAGGCAATTGCAAATGAAGAAGCTCAAAAGCCAAAGGAGCCTGAAATTACAATTGACGATTTTGCGAAAATTAACTTTAGAGTAGCGACGGTTGAGACTTGTGAAGTGGTGCCAAAGAGCGATAAACTGTATAAACTGACAGTTAGAATTGGCGAAGAAGTGAGAACCATTGCAAGCTCAATTCGTGAGGATTACAAACCTGAAGAGCTAGTCGGGCGCAATGTCATTGTGGTGTCAAATCTTAAAAAGGCGAAAATTCGTGGAATTGAGAGCCATGGGATGTTACTTGCGGCAGACAATGCGGACGGCTCGGCGAATGTGATTTTTGCTGATCAATGCGAAAATGGGAGCAAGGTGAGATAATGCTATTTGATTCCCATGCGCATTACTATGAAAAATTTCCCGACAGGGAGGAGCTTCTTGCGAAGATGCCGTCACTTGGCGTTAGCAATATTATGGTGGTGCCATCAGATGTTGAAACCTCGAAAGATGCCATAGAGCTTGCCGGTAGATATGACTTTTGTTATGCGGCGGCAGGTATTCATCCGCATGAGAGCAAGGAATATGAGCATAGCATTGATGAGGCGATAAAGACTTTAAGAGAGCTTGCAAATGATAAAAAATGCATGGCGATTGGGGAGATGGGGCTTGACTATGCCTTGGAGTTTTCGCCAAAAGAGGTGCAAAAAACTGTGTTCACAGCACAGCTAAAGCTTGCAAAAGAGCTCGACTTGCCGATTATCGTCCACAGCCGTGATGCAATGGAAGACACGATAAATATGCTTAAAGACAGCGGCACTCGTGGAGTTATCCACTGTTACAGTGGCTCGGCGGAGTCGGCGAAAATCCTCGTCAAAATGGGATATTATATCAGCTTTGCTGGGGTGCTGACTTTCAAAAACGCAAGGCAATCGCATGAGGCGGCGAAGGCGGTGCCGAGAGAGCGGATCATGATTGAGACTGACTGCCCATATCTTGCGCCTGTGCCATTTAGGGGCAAGCGTTGTGACAGCTCAATGGTGAGATACACCTGTGAAAAGTTAGCAGAGCTTTTGGAAATCGAATTTGAAGAGGCGGCGAAATTGACCAAGGACAACGCAAAGCGTTGTTTTGGAATTGTATAGTAAAGTTAATTTGAATTTTGTCAGATTTTACATTGTAATTTGGCAATAATAAATCGGAGATTTTATAATGAGCAGAGTTTTAATAAAACTATCAGCGTGGGCGCTCGCCATTGCAATCAATGTGATGTTTGTAGTGGTGTACATGAATGTGCAAGGGCTCGACGGAGGATATGCGACGCAGCTTGAGAAGGGTGCGCAGGCACAGGAACTTGACGATATTGACGGTGCGATTGAAGCATATACTCGTGCGATAAATATCGTGCCCACCAGCCCCGATGCATATTTTGCATTGGCGGACTTACTTATCGAAAATGACATGAAAGAAGTCGCAATCGAGACTTTAGAAAGCTATATTTTGCTTGAGCCCCGTGTGCCTGAGGCATATGACAGGCTGATTGCTCTGTATGAGGAACTAAATGTGTCGGCACAGACTCAAATTGAGCTCTTGACACTTGCGGCGGAGCTGTTTGAAAATCAAGTGTATGCGGACAAGGCAGGAGCTTTGAAAATTTCACTTCTTTTCGTGGAGCAACCGACACCCGACATCGACCCCGGAACATATGAAGTGGCACAGAACATAAAAATCACGAATATATATGAGGGCGACGTGGTTTATTACACGAAAAACGGAGACAATCCTGACAAAACGTCGACTAAATATGATCCCGACGATGGAATTAGCATCGGAAATGGCAAGACCATTTTAAGGCTGATTAAAGTGAGCTCGGCAGGAGACAGCAGTGATATTGCCTCTTTCCTCTATCAAGTGGGAGATGTATCGTCAGAAGATCTTGCGGGCGTCACCTCGATCTATGGAAACAACACCATAAATGGTGGGCATGCTGCAGGCACATATTATGTTAATATGAATGATGGCGGTAGGCTCTTTAGCAGTCTTGGGCTCGTGTCCAATGACAAGGCGTCTCAACTGAATTTGCATGGTGACTATATTTACTATGTAAATGGCTCTGATACAAATAAGATATATCGAGTGAAGGCGGACGGTACAGGACGCGAACTCGTGATTTCTGACAATGTGGGTCTGTTCCAAATTGCAGGCAACACGATTGTATATGAGAATAAATCCGCAGGCTCTGCGCTATACAGTGCAAATCTTGACGGCACAGGCAAAAGGGAAATCACCGACGACCGCGTGTCGGTATTCATTGTGTCAGAGGGATATGTATACTATAAAAATGACACGAATTCTGAGAAACTCTCAAGAGTGTCGCTTGATTCGATTGAGCGCTCGGTGCTCACAGACGACAGAGTTAAAAATATCAACCTCCATGAGGGCGATATTTATTATATGAATGTGTCGGACGGAAATAAGATATATCGCATTTCCGCTGAGGGCACAAATGAAGAGCAAGTGACTTCATTTGCGGTAGCTGAATTTACAATTTACGGCGACTATATCTATTATAGGGGTGTTGCTGAAAAGGGCATTTTCAGATATTCAATTTCAAGTGGAGGCAATGAAATGCTCACCAGTCATGACGGCGCAAAATTAGCATATGCTTCAAATTATGTGTACTATATAAACTACGACGACGGCTCTGCACATTATCGCGTGCCTGCAGGCGGCGGCGTAGCGGAAAGACTGCCATAAAAAAATATTTAAACTTTTGGGAACTTTTTGAAAATCTCTTCGTCAAACATATCGGCATTGGAAATTGTATTAAAAATACGAAATTTCGGTAACAATACCTATATTACGGGGCAAGAGAGAAACTCTTGCAGAATGGAGCATTATTTTGAAGAAAAACAAAAGAATTATGGCGGCGGCATTGGTTTGCGTTGCTTCGGTAGGACTGCTTTCAGGTTGCAGCCAAAAAGAGCTGTCTGAATACACAGCGACAAAGTCACTCACAGAAATCGCAACTGAGATTCAAGCGACACAAGAATTTGCAATGATGATGGAGATGGATGAAAATGCTCTCTATTACACAGAGAAATCGCTTGATGATGTTGCGGCAGATATTTTCGCGACACAGCAATTTGCAATGACAATGAATGAGAGTGACCCGACATTGCTAAAAGATGCATTTGGATTTGATACAAGCACAATGGCGGAGTATTCAGTGCATATTCCAATGATGGTGAGCTCAAATCTTGTTGCAATTGCAAGGGCGAATTCTGCTGACGATGTAGCGGCGGTGCAAGCATCAATGCAAGGGCTAATCGACACACAAATCAAGAACTTTGAAGGCTATCTACCTGACCAATTAGAGCTTGCCAAAACAGGACAGGTTGTGACCAAGGGGCTATATGTAATGGCGATTATTGCGCCAACTGATGTGGACGCTGCAATTACAGCTTTTGAAGACAATGTAAAAACTTATGACTTTGGGCTTGACCTTAGCAATGTAAGCGAGTATGTGGCATATACACCGGTGATGACAAATGCAAATACAATTGTCATTGCAAAGGCGAATGATGAGGCGGCGCTAACTGCTGTGACTGAAGATATGCAAGGCATTATTGAGACACAACAAAACAATTTTGAGAACTACTTGCCTGATCAATATGAAATTGCAAAAGGTGGTCAAGTTGTCACAAAGGGACTATATGTAATGGCAATTATCGCACCGACTGATGTAGACGCTGCGGTTAAAGTGTTCGATGACAGCATTGAATAATAACACAAAATAGCACGCTATTTCAAGGCGGCGGCATAGCCGCCGCCTTGCGTTATGTCATGCGGTTGCCGCAAAGCGGCGAGCATGGCAACGGATATAATAGTAAAAAAAGAGGTCAATAGGCGCAATTGATTTGCGGCGTAATTGACACAAAGCAGCGAGCGCAAGGGCGCGAGCTGAGGCGGCATAGCCGCCGCCTTGCGTTATGTCATGCGGTTTGTCATGCAATTTGTCATGCGTTAGCCAAACTAAGTTTAAGTCATAGGAGCTCATATGGTATTCTCATCACTCATGTTTCTCTCGGTATTCCTGCCACTGTTCCTCGGCGCATATTTTCTCGCCCCTAAAAAAGCGAGAAATTTAATACTGTTTATCGGCTCGCTCATCTTCTACGCATGGGGAGAGCCTATTTATGTTGTCCTCATGCTGTTTTCAACCGTAGTTGACTTCACAAATGGCATCATGATGGGCAAATTTGAGGACAAGCCCAAAATGCGCACGCTGTTTTTGATCATATCTGTTGTAATAAATCTCGGAATGCTCGGATTTTTCAAATATACAGACTTTTTTATCATGAACATAACAGCCCTTATGGGGCTTTCAATAGAACCGCTTGGGCTTCCACTACCAATCGGAATTTCATTTTACACCTTCCAAACCATGTCATATTCCATTGATGTGTATAGGGGCAACACGCCTGTGCAGAAGAACATCGTGAACTTTGGGGCATATGTGGCGATGTTTCCGCAATTGATAGCTGGGCCGATTGTGCGATATGTCAGCGTGCAAAAGGAACTTGACGAGAGGAAAGAGACGATTTCGCTTTTTGCCAGCGGCGTTGCGACTTTTACGATAGGGCTTGCGAAAAAAGTTCTTATTGCAAATAATGTCGCGATGCTGTGGGACAGTGTGAAAGTGGCGGCACCGCTCGAGGCGGCTACACTTACCGCTTGGCTTGGCATAATCGCATTTACGCTTCAAATCTACTTTGACTTTTCAGGATATTCCGACATGGCAATTGGGCTTGGGAAAATGCTCGGTTTTCATTTTCCGAAAAACTTCGACTACCCCTACATCTCAAAAAGCTGTGCGGAGTTTTGGCGACGCTGGCATATGACCCTTGGCACTTGGTTTAGGGAATATGTCTATATCCCAATGGGCGGAAATCGTGTGAGTACCGCAAAAAATATACGCAATTTGATTATCGTGTGGCTACTTACGGGCTTTTGGCATGGGGCTAGCTGGAACTTCATTTTGTGGGGTCTCTACTTTGGTGTGCTTTTAATTGGCGAGAGATATATATACGGCAAGGCATTGGCAAAACTCCCTGCTATTATGCAACATATATATACCATGCTGTTTGTCATCATGGGCTGGGTGCTGTTTGAGGGCGTTGACCTTGGCTTTGCATTTGATTTAATTAAAGCGATGTTTGGTGGGGCGATGTCCCTTGTTGACACAGATGCGATGTACTATTTAAGCTCATATGGCTTGATTATCCTCATCGGCAGTTTCTTCTCGACACCGCTCTTTGAAAAATTTGCAGTGAAAATCGAGACAGCGACACCAAAGCTATATGGAATATTACAGCCGACATTTTTGCTCGTGATTTTCGTACTCAGCTTTGCATATGTCGTGGATAGCAGTTACAATCCGTTCTTGTACTTTAGATTTTAGGAGGAGAAATTATGCGTGAAAAAATTATAGCATTTACTTTTGCGGCAGTCATGATGTTGTTTTTTGCGATGAATTTTGCACCAAGGCGCGACTTCTCCGACACGGAGAATAGATATCTTGCGGATATGCCAAAGTTTTCACTTGAAGAGCTGTTTTTTGGTGAGTTCACGGAGGATTTTGAGGAGCATATCCAAGATCAATTCTATGCCAGAGATTTCTGGGTGCAACTGAAAAATGAGAGTGAGCTCATTTTGCAAAAATCCGATGCCAAAGGCACATATTTTGCGCAGGGCGGAGGATATATTGAGAAGAAGGACATTGCAAATACAGAGCTTTTAGAAAAAAATATAGACAGGCTAAATGTATTTTATACAGAGTTGCAAGCACTTGGCATAGATACGCATTTTCTCGCAATCCCATCAGCAGGGACAGTTTATCCTGAGAGGCTGCCTGCATATGCACCATATCCTGATGAGCTTTTGATGATGGACATGATTGAGAGCGCACTGAACTTTTCTGTGACCAACGGAGCGGAAGCGCTTGCGCCATATAGCGCAGAGAAGTTGTTTTTTGACACGGATCATCACTGGACACAGAGAGGGGCATATTATGCATATGCGAGTTTGATGCAAGACATGGGCAAAGATCCTGTGCCAATGGAGCATTATGACAAACTGCTGTTGCAGGATTTTTACGGCTCTCTGTATTCAAAAGCACCGCTTATCCGCGAGGACGCTGAAGAGGTGGAATATTTTGTGAATGAAGAGCTTACACCGACGGTGTACTATGTTGACACGGACGAGACAGATGACAGCTTTTACACAGAGGAGAATTTCACGGTAAAAGATAAATATACGATGTTTTTAGGTGGGAATTTTAGTGAAGTGCGAGTGGAAAATCCAGATGCCGAAAAGGGGAATTTGCTTATTGTAAAGGACAGCTTTTCACATCCCTTAGTGCCGTTTTTATCAGAGCACTACGAAAATGTATATGTCATTGACCTTAGATATTATCAATTGCCACTCTTAGAATATATTGAGGCGAATGAGATTGATGATGTGTTGTTTTCATTTAATGTGAGCTGGTTTGCAGAAGATGCGAACATTGCAAAGCTGCGATAAAGTAGGCAGAGGCGCTAGGGGGGCACCCAAAGTGCAACTTTTGATTTCAAAGCCCTGCTCTTGCAATCTTATGATTGTAAAAGTAGGGCTTGAAAATATTCATGCTTTGTGGTAAAATGTTCAAAGGACTAGATATAAATCGGAGGGAATATGGATAAAAAAATCATTTTTAGCGGACTTCAACCGAGCGGAGTAATCACGCTTGGTAACTATATAGGGGCGATGCGCAATTTCCCGACATATCAAGATGACTACGACTGCAGATATTGCGTGGTTGACTTGCATGCGATTACGGTTAAGCAGGACCCTGCGATGCTAAGAGAGCAGACATATCAACTGATAGCCCAGCTCATTGCAAGCGGACTCTCGCCCGAGAAGAACATTTTGTTTGTGCAAAGCCATGTGGCGGCACATACACAACTGGCGTGGATACTAAACTGCTTTACGATGTATGGCGAATTGTCGAGAATGACACAGTTTAAGGATAAAAGTGCGAAACATGCCGACAATATTAATGCGGGGCTTTTTGACTATCCCGTGCTTATGGCGGCGGACATCATTGTCCACAATGCGCATCTAGTGCCTGTGGGCGAAGACCAAAGGCAACATGTTGAACTCGCAAGGAATATTGCGGTGCGCTTTAACAATACGCATCCTGGCACATTTAATGTGCCTGAGTGCCAAACACCAAAAGTGGGCGCTAAGGTCATGAGTTTGACTGAGCCGACAAAGAAAATGAGCAAATCCGATCCGAATCCAAAGAGCTATATTCTTGTTATGGATAAGCCGGAAGTCATCGTGAAGAAGATTAAATCTGCGGTTACTGACAGCATTGGAAGCATCAAGAGTGAAGAGGGACGTGACGGAATTAACAATCTAATCACGCTTTATTCAGTGGCGTCCGGCATGTCGATCGCTGAAATTGAGGCGAAATATGACGGTCAGGGATATGGAGTGTTTAAGGGCGATGTCGCAGAGGCGATTGTAGAGCTACTCCGCCCTGTGCGCGAGGAGAGTGAGAAATTGCTTGCCGATAGAGCATATCTTGATGCGGTTTGCAAAGATGGTGCCCAGCGTGCGGCGGCGGCAGTTAATCCGAAGATCGAAGAGGTTTACGAGAAACTCGGATTTATCAAAAATCTTTCACTCTAATTGATGTTTTTTTAGAAATGGGAAATTGAACGGAGACATATATGTTACCCCAGACAGCTCAAACACTTGCAATAACATTTTTTTTAGCGGCGATTGTGTCCTTTGGACTGACGCCGCTTGTTAAAGTGTTTGCAGGAAAAATCGGCGCCATTGATGTCCCAAAAGACGCAAGGCGCATGCATAAGGAGCCGATTCCGCGACTTGGTGGGCTGGCGATTTTCTTCGGCTTTCTCTTCGCTGTGTTTTTAATGGCGAATATGGATATGCAGACGAGGGGAATTCTAATCGGTGCCACAATGATTGTGGTCGTGGGTGTCATTGATGATGTGACACCGCTTGCTCCACTCCCGAAATTTGCAGTGCAAATTCTTGCAGCACTTGTGCCTGCTATAATGGGTGTTAGAGTGGAATTTGTCACGAACTTTAACATCTTTTCAGACGATTTGTTCATGGGATTTGGCTGGCTGTCAATCCCCCTCACGGTCATCTGGATTGTGGGAATTACAAATGCCGTTAACTTTATTGATGGGCTAGACGGGCTTGCCTGTGGCGTGTCAGGGATTTCGGCAATTTCCATTTTGACAATTTCAATTCTCGTGTCAGATGTCAGCGTGTCAATCCTCTCAGCCGCTCTTGCAGGTGCTTGTATCGGCTTTATCCCCTATAATTTCAACCCTGCAAAAATTTTTATGGGCGATACAGGTGCTACTTTCCTTGGGTTCATGTTAGCGACACTGTCAATACAGGGCTTGTTCAAGTCATATGCGTTGGTGTCGTTCGCAGTTCCGTTTTTGATTTTCGGCTTGCCGATTTTTGACACCTCATTTGCGATTATTCGCCGTATTGCGAATAAGCGCTCACCGATGTCACCCGACCGTGAGCATCTGCATCACAAGCTAATTGACTTTGGATTTAATCAAAAGCAAGCAGTTGCTATTATGTATCTTTTAAGCGGTGTGCTCGGTCTAGCGGCGGTGCTCCTAACCACAACAGGGGCAGGGCGTGCGCTCATGCTAGTGGCGGCGGCGATGATAATCACCATGTTTTCTGCTAAGATTCTCGAGGAGAGAAAGAGAATGCGCGAAGAACGTGCACAAATCAATAAGGAGCGCTTGGAACTTGAAGAGAAGTTTAAGCGCTTAGAAGACATGCAAGCGCAGATGGGTATTCCGATTTCGCCGTCGGAGCTCCTTGAGGCAAGCGAGAAACTCCTTGAAACAGGCGAGCAATCCCTTGAAACGAGGGAGTTTGACGAAGAGTAATAATGAGACAAAGCAGACGATTGTCAATTTTCTGCTAAAAATATAAATTTCGACAGCCTTTTTCGACAGCTTTCTCAGTCCTTCTTTGGTATAATCACCTTGAACATATAAAAATATGAGGGGCAAAGCCCCCGCGGTAAAGGGACAAGCCCCGAGAAAGAGGACAGTATGAACAAGGCGGTTAATATCCAAGATGCATTCTTAAATCAAGTAAGAAAGGAGCGTCAAAATCTCACTATTTTTCTAATGAATGGCGTTAAGATGACCGGTGCGATCCGCTCATTTGACAGTTTTGTCGTGGTGCTCGAAGAGCGCGGAGTGCAACAGGTGGTGTATAAGCACGCGATTTCGACAATAATTCCGCAGACACCGGTGGTGCTCCTTGCGGACAACGCATAGGATTTTGACGATAGACTAGATGAAAAACCCCGCCGACAAGCGCAAAAAGCGCAAAATAATGTCCCTATGGGGCACGCTTGTTTTGCTTTTAGCCGCATATTTAACATATGTGGTGGCGGATTATGCAAATACTGATTTAATCACGCAGTCGGCGATTATGCAAGTGGTCAATGACGAATTTACAGCGACAGGGCTGATTGTGCGTGACGAGACCGTGGTGGACAGCAATATAAGCTCGGACAGCTATGTGAGATATGATATTGCCGATGGGGCAAAAGTGGCGAGCGGCGGAGAACTTGCGGTCGTTTTTGACACACAGGAAAAGCTTGAAACAAGCCTTGAAATTGAGCGACTTGAGCGCATTGCGGAGAAATATGACGAGATGTTGGGCAATGTCGGCGTTGGAGTGGATGAGGCGCTGAAAATTGAGGACATGCTCCTTGATGATATATTAGAGCTGAGCAACAGTGTTGCAAATGGGCAGTTTTTCACGGCGAGCGAGATGAAAAGCGATATTAATTTTACGCTCGCATCATATGAGCTTGTGACACAGGGAGATACCGATATTTTAGCGGCGAGGGAGAGTGTTTTGGCTGAAATTGATGCACTTGACAGCTCGCTTGGTAAAATTCAATCTGTGGTGAAATCACAGGAATCAGGCTTTTTTGTCAGCTTTGCTGATGGCTATGAAGACCTTCTCGCCATTGATATGACGGAGAACTTATCCGTGGATAGGCTCGAGGATTTGATTGAAAACCCACCGAGTCAACCTGAGAGTGCTTTGGGTAAAATTGTTGAGTCATATGACTGGCAGTATATTTGTACAGCCACAGATGAGCAAATTGACGGGCTTGTCGAGGGGCGCACATATACTCTGCGGTTTTATGTCGGGGAAAATATTGAAGTAAAAGCGGCACTTGTGGATATTAAAAGCGAGGGCGTGGATAGAAATATTTTGATTTTTGAGAGCGATGATGTTATAACCGATTTGCTATTGGTGAGAAAAGAGACTGTGCAAATCGTCAAAGGGCAATATGAGGGGCTTCGTGTGGACACAGATGCAAGGCGTGTCGTTGGCGGCGTGGTCGGCGTATATGTCCGCAGCGGTATGACGGTTGAATTTAAGAAAATCGACGAGATATACAGTGGGTCAAATTTTGTGCTTGCGGACGATGAGTACACCACAAGTGACTATTTGCAACTTTTTGATGAAATCATCTTAGAAGGCAAGGATTTATACCACGGAAAAATCGTCGACTAAGTTAATAAGGCACAAAAAAGCAGGGTAAAATCCTGCTTTTTTTTATTGCTTGTGTTAAGTGAATTTAATTGTCAAGAAATTCTAAAACGCCGTTGACGACACCTTCTGCCTCTTTTAAGATATACTCGCCGTCGATTAAGTTCTCATACTCATATGGATTTGTGCTAAAGCCAAATTCAATTAGCACAGCAGGGTATTTTTGCACCCTACATATGATAAGCGATTGTTTTTTAGCACCCCGATTCACACCGCCCGTCTCGGCAATCAAATTGTCTTGAATTACCTCTGCAAAACGCATCGACATATCATTTGAATACAGGGTTTCAGCGCCGAACACTTTTCCGACATCTGTTGTCGTGCCCACTGAATTGTGGTGAAGTGAAATTGAAACCACTGGGTCAGCATCTTGCAAGACATCAACCCTGTCAGGGATGCTATTGCTACTCGTCTTAGAGAGCACGATTTCTGCGCCGAGTGCCTCAAGTTTTTCGATAATGACTTCGCCAAGAACTTGGTTTAGCTCTGCCTCACGAGGGCCATATGCGCCGAGTGGGCCTGTTGCACCAGGGTCACCCCAGTTGTGGCCGATGTCAATACCAATCACATGCCCTGCAAGCGGATATGCGCCGTCAGCGAGGGTTGGCGGATTGTTGAAATCAATTTTGAAATAGCCATTTGTGAAGCTGATATCGTAGCCAAACAGCCAGTTTGCCTGTTTTGTTGTGAAGATATATGTGACATCGCTACCTTGTGCGAACACTTCTATGTTTGAGAAAAGCGGATTTGACTGCACAATTGGAATTAGCAATTTCTCATTTACATATGTATTGTGGAAGGTAATTTCAAAAGTGTTTGTGCCCTCTTTAATTGTGTGTGGTGCGGAAACTGGCATCTTAAAGCGCATGACAGTGCTCTTTTCGGAAGAGGCGCCTGAAAGCGAGGTGATCACATTTGTGGGGAGCGTGTCGGCAATTGTGGTTGTGTCCTCTTTAAGCACATAGCCGCCATAGGAGAGTTGATAATATGTCGGGGTCTCACGCACAACATAGTCGGTTGTGCCGGCGGACAGCGGTGTCATGCGGTCATAGCTAGTGGAGTTACCCTCGCGTGCAGTTGTGTTGTCGGCATTTATCACAGCGACTTGTGTCGGGTCGACCATATATGCCTGCACTTCGCCTGCGGCTGTGCCTGTATAGGTTGTGCCGTCATAAGTAAAGGTGAAGACGGGTTTGCCGAGATTTGTCACGCCAACATTCGGATATTCTGGCATTGCGACCGTGATTGAATATGTACTGCAAGGTATGCCTTGACTTGCGACCGTGGCACCCTGCTGAAGTTGATATGTTTTGCCGTCAAGTGTCGCTGTAACGGAAATTCCCGATGGTGCGATACAGCTCATGGTGAAGTTTTCATCTAGCCTGTAATACATCGTGCTTGATGGCTTTGGCGCATATACCTCGGGACTGTACATGATATATGGCGCTGAAGTGCCGCCGCCAGTGCTCTTTGTTATGCTGAAATTAGTAGTCACGCCATTATGCTCAAAGGTGAAATTGTTTGCACCGTTCTGCAAGCTGACATACTGTGCAAAAAATCCGTTTTCAGTTCTTGGGATTTCGACGCCATTGAGGTAAATCGGCACATCGTCAATGCCTGCACCGATGATATATGACTTTGAACCAGTGGTGCTGTAACCGCTGTATGGATATGCGATTAGAAGTCCGTCAAGCGGAGCAAGCTCGTGTTGTGGCAAGTCAACGGTTGGCGATGTGTCAACTTCGACATCGCCTGTAAACATCGCTGTTGCCGCCGTTGCCGCTCCATTTGTATCAGCTATCAAATGTGCATATCTGTACAAAATCGAGCCGGAGACATTGCCAAGGCTACGGTTGAGTTCAATCTGCTGTGGAATGACCGAGATGTCTGCCCATGATCCACTTCCGCCAGCCATATAAAGAGCATGCCCGATATAAAGCTTAACATCGGTTCCTGTTACGACATCTGACCACCATTCGACAAGGTCGCCATATGGCGCCGCTTGATTGTCAAATGTCCAGTAAATTTGAGGTGCGATATAATCGAGGATTTCATCTTTCACCCAAAGCCTCGTGTCGGCATATGACATGGAATATGTAGAATAGCCTGCTGAATTAGAGCCAAGAGGATTATCTTTTTCGTTGTCCCAAATTCCAGGAGGGGACACGCCAAATTCAACATCTTTGCCACTGCTCTCAATTAAAGCATTAGTATTAGCGATTAAATTATATGTATTTTGGCGGCGCCAGTCTTCAAGTGTCAGTCCGCCATTGTGCACAGCATATGTCGCGGCATCATCAAAAACGCCCTTGACAGACTCGCCGTTAACAGTCACATTTGGTGAGGGGTAGAAGTAGTCGTCGAAGTGAATGCCGTCAACATCGTAGTTGTCGACAATCTCTTGTATGCCGCTTAGGACGATTTCCATTGACTGCGGATTGCCTGGGTCAAAATACATATTCCCATCGTCGTATTTTATTACGAGGTTGGGATTTTCTTTTGCCGGATGTCCGTCGGGTAGAGCGTCTAAATCATGGCTGCCACTTGCAATGCGATATGGATTAATCCATGCGTGGACTTCAATGCCTTTAGCTGACGCTGTTTCAATTAAAAATGCCAGCGGATCATATGAAGGGGCAACACCCCAACCACCTGCTAAATATTTGCTCCAAGGGTACACATCTGAGCTGTAAAACGCATCGCTGTGTGGTCTCACTTGGAAAAATATTGCGTTTAGATTGTGCTCGGCGGCATTGTTTACAATGTCAATGAGCTCTTGCTTTTGCTCGGCGGCAGTGTCCGTCTTTGGGAAGTCAAGCCCATAGACCGTTGCGACCCATATTCCTCTAAGCTCCTCCTCGTTGTCTGTTGCAAATGCAGTGCTTGGAAGAAGCATTGCAAACACAGCTAGTATGATTATTAAACTCTTTTTTGCGTTTTTCAAAATTGCACCCCTTTTTGTTAAAAATATATAGTAAGTATAACATAACTATCAATATTAATCAAGTGGATAAATCGTGGACAAGTTGCCATTTTTTAGCGTTTATACTGTATATGAGGGGCTTTGGGCTTGTTTTTTCATAAAAGTAATTTTTCTGTAAATTTTGAGCCCTTAGTTTTTCGCCTGTCCCACAGCGAAATACCCGACAAAGGAGAGAATATATGAACAATAAAGATAACATTGGAGATAACACCTCTGAAAGAGGCGTTGCCACCAAAAGAGGCGCTAAGAAAAAAGTAGATGTGCTTGAGTTTTGGGAGAGCATGACACAGGACGAGGAATTGCCGCCTCAAGTGAGACTTAAGGCGAGCGAGAACCTTGCTCGATACAGAGAGGAGGGGGAGGACAGGGAAGATGTTGCGGTGACTGTCCTCTATAAATAGGCTTTGAAGGTGTCAATGACTTTCAATGGAGTTTTCAAGAAAACACATTCGACGAAAAGACGATATGTGGTGCTCAAGGGCTCGGCAGGGAGCGGAAAAAGTCGTGACACCGCCATGTTCTTGTTGCTGAGATTGTTAAGAGATGAAGGGCGCAATCTCATGTGCATTAGAAAAATCGAAGATGCTAATAGGGATTCCACATTTGCGGAGCTGTGCGGCGTCATCGAAAGTGCAAAGTTGTCGCATCTTTTTAAAATCTCGCAGTCGCCCTTGCAAATCACCTGTCACAACGGAAACCGAATCATTTTCCGTGGCGTTCATGACACAAGGGCGAGGGAGAAGTTGAAATCCATCTCATTTTCTAAGGGAAAACTCACCGACATATGGATTGAGGAGGCGACAGAGCTTTTGCAGTCCGATTTTGAGATAATTGACGATAGGCTTCGTGGAAAGTTGCCCTCGCCGCTTTTTTATCAAATCAGGCTGACACTTAACCCTGTTTCCGCCCACCATTGGATAAAAAAGCGTTTCTTTGACAGTCCGTCACGCTCCGTTCTCACACATAGCTCGACATATCTTGATAATAAGTTTATTGACAGCGATTTTCATATGAGAATGGAGGAGCGAAAACTCCATGATCCTGAGGGATACCGCATATATGGGTTGGGTGATTGGGGTGAGACGGAGGGGCTGGTGCTCCCAAACTATAAGGTGCTAAAGCAGGAGATGAATTCCGATGACTTTGACAGCCTTGCCTATGGGCAAGATTTCGGCTTTAATCATGCCAATGCGATTTTATTGCTTGGATATCGAGACGGCAATGTTTATGTCCTCGAGGAGCTAATTTCAAGGGGCATGACGACGCAGGAAATCATTGCGATTGCACAGGATAGGGGATTTTCAAAGAAAATCCCTATGTATTGTGACAGTGCGGAGCCCGATCGAATTTTATCATGGCGCAGAGCAGGATTTTTGGCAAGGCCTGTCGTAAAAGGGGCAGGCTCTGTCGCAAAGCATATTGATTTTTTGCGTGGCTGTCAAATTCTCATCTCACCAAAATGTAAGCATTGCATATCGGAGATTTCCGCATGGAAATTTGAGCTTGACCGCGTGACAGGGGCTTTTTCCGAAAATCCGGTCAATGCCAATGATGACGCCATGGCAGCTTTGCGATATGGCACGCAGGCATGGCGGCAAGGCGATGCACTGCGCCCGACTAAACGAAGTTTAGGGCTGTAATTAAAACGGATAGAGACCGTCATAAAGAAAGGAAAACTATGAAAAATACAGGAAAATTGACAAGTCCATATGTCGGCATTACGGCGAATAAGAATGAGCCGCTTGATATATATGGACTGTATAAGAGTGCCAGTGGCAATCGAGACCGATTTATGCGTCTCATCTCCTACTATCAAGGAGAGGCGCCCATTTTTGAAAGACAGATTGAACAGGGTAAACCAAATCATAAGCTTGCGGCAAATTATGCAAAATATATCACCACGCTTGCAAGCGGATATTTTATCGGGAAACCAATTGGCTACAATGTGAAAGATGAGGCGCTGAGCGCTGCATTGCATGGGATTTTTAGCGCAGTTTGCGAAGATGACCATAACTGTGAGATTGCAAAGAATATGTCCATATGCGGTGTGGCATATGAGCTTTTGTGGCTCGATGAGCAGGCGAACATTCGCATGTCCGTCCTCGACCCTCGCTCCGTCACCCTAGTGCACGCAAATGACTTCTCAAATGAGCTCATTTGCGCAATCCGTGAATATAGCACAAAAGAAGGGCAAAGGGAACGCAAATTCCTCGAAGTGTATACGAAGGACAGCGTTGACACATATGCGATTTTGGGGAATGTCATTGAAAAAAGGGAGAGCCGTCCGCATTATTTTGGCGGCGTACCTGTCGTGGAGTACAGAAACAATGAGGAACGAAGCGGCGACTTTGAAGTCGTCACCACGCTAATTGACGCCTATAATCTCGCTATCAGCGACAGCGCAAATGACATCTCATATTTCACCGACGCATATCTTGCGCTAATTGGATATGGGGGCACGACTGCTGAAGAAGTGGCGCAAATGCGTGAGGATAGGGTGCTCCTCCTCGCCGAAGGCGGCGATGCGAAATTTCTTACGAAAAACAACAACGATGCGGACGGCGAGCAGTATAAGACGAGATTGCAAGAGGATATACATAGGCTTAGTATGGTGCCAAGTCTCACGGACGAGAGTTTTGCAGGGAATTTATCAGGCGTTGCAATTGAATATAAGCTCTTCGGGCTTGAGCAACTGGCAATTACAAAGGAGAGGAAGTTCTCCCGTGCGATTAGAACAAGGCTTGCGCTCATTGTTGATATGCTCAACACAAAGGGAGCAAAATTTGACTGCAAAGATATAGCGCTGTCGTTTAATCGCAATATTCCGCAAAACGAAAGCGAGATCGTGGACACTGCGATTAAACTCAGCGAGCTTGTGAGCCGCAAAACCGTGCTTGCGACACTGCCAATGGTGACAGATGTTGCGTCAGAGATGACGGCGATTGAGTGCGACTGTGGGTAGCTAACGGGAAACCCACGGGTTTCCCGTGGAAAACCTGTGGATTTTCGGTGGCAAATCGTGGGTTTCCCGTGGAAAACCTGTGGATTTTCGGTGGCAAATCGTGGGTTTCCCGTGGAAAACCTGTGGATAATCTGCGAATTATGCATGGATTATGCGTGGATAAGCAGCCGAAGTTTTTTTGTTAAGATAGACTTGGGACAGGGAAATAGCTGACGAGCGTTAAACGGAAGGGGAGCATATGACGGATATGGAAAACTTAAACCAAGAGGACAATTTGTCTTTGCAACAACAAGAGGAAGAAATTTCAAAGACAGAAAACGAGGCACTTGAAAACAGCGACGAGAGCGCAAAACCCGACAGGGTGTTTTTGCAAGAAGATGTCAATAAGATTGTCAGTGAGAGATTGGCAAATGAGAGAAAAAAGAGTGAAAAACTGCTCGAAAAACAAATTGAAGATGCCGTTAATGAGGCAAAGAGGAGCACGGAGACTTCGCTTTTTGAAGAGAGTGAGCGCAGAATGCGTGAGGTTGAGCAGCGGGAGCTTGCGATATACGCCGCAGAGAGCCTTGCAAAAAAATCATTGCCAAGCACGCTTGCACAAGTGCTCAAATGCGACAGCTATGAGAGCATTGACAAGAGTCTTGCAGATATTGAGGGCGCATGGAGAGCCGCTGTGCAAGAGAGTGTAGAGCAAAGACTTGCATCAAAAAGCCCCATTGTATGGGAGCGCAGTCTGTTCGACGAAAGACTAAAGAGAGCCATGGGGCTCTAGTAAATTCTATTTATAAAGGAGATTTATATGAACACAATTGAGAAAATTGAGAAATACAGTCCACTGCTAGACGAGAAATACAGAGTGGAGACAACATCGTCCGTGCTTGACGCAGAGGCGGACACAGTTAGACATACAGAGAGCGCTAATACGGTGCTACTCCCGATGATGACCTTGGACGGTCTTGGCGATTACAGCCGTACAAATGGCTTTGCCGCAGGTGATGTGGCGATTGAGTACAAGCCATATACCTTCTCATGCGACAGAGGCAGAATGTTCACTGTTGATGCTTTCGACGATGAGGAAACAGCGGCGGTGGCTTTTGGCAAATTGGCAGGCGAATTCATCGCGACAAAGGTCGCACCCGAGCTCGACGCATATCGCTACGCTAAATATGCATCGGCAGCAATCGTGGATTCAAAGACATATAGCGCTGTCACTCTTAGTACTGCGGATATCGTGGACGAGATTGACGAGGCGATTGCCTCGCTCGACGATGCGGAAGTACCGGAGGCTGACCGTTATTTATTCATGAGTGCGGCGGCATATAATGCCCTTAAGACTTCAACGGCGTCGTCACAGCGAATCAATGTGACAGAGGTTGACAAGAGAGTCGAAACCTATGACGGTATTCCGATTATCAAGGTGCCAAAGAGCCGCATGTATACGGAGTTCAAGTTCCTATCTGGCATTGACAACAGCGGAAACTCAGGCACAGATGAGAGCGGCGGTGGCTTTAAGCCAACGGATAGCGCAAAGCAAATTCACTTCTTGCTAATGAGCAAGAAAGCGACAATGCAAGTGGTCAAAGCGGCGAAGTTGAAAGTTGTGACACCTGAGCAAAACCCCGATGCGGACGCATATAAATTCGGCTATCGCCTTTATCACGACACATTTGTGCCTGAGAATAAAGGAAAAGGCATTTACGCTTGTGTCAGCGAGTAATGGAGGTGCGATATGTTCAACGCACAATATGAACAAGAACTATTCAACGCACAAGAATCGTGCGTCGCACAAGAGTCGTGCGTCGCACAAATTTCGCACATTGAGATATTAAATGCAGTGAAAGCAAGGCTTTCACTGCAAGATGACAGCCTTGACATAAGGCTTACATCGCATATCAATGAGATTGTGGCAAGAATTTTAAGCTACTGCAATATAGAAGAGCTCCCCACGGAGCTTTTCTATACGGCGGTGGCGATGTCATGCGATTATATTCGTGTCGAGCTCGCAAGTTTACCTGAAATCGCAAAAACCATCAATATCGGTGGCGGCGTGAAAATCAAGCTAGGCGACAGCGAAGTGACGCAGGGTACGGGAAATCGCACAAACTCTAATATGGGGAACACAGCGAAATCCGTGATTGACAGCATCTGCATAAACTATCAGCATGACTTAAACCGTCAGAGGAGGCTTAGGTGCATATGAATTTGCTTACAACGGAAAATGCATTTGATTTGCTTTTGTGCGACAGGTGCACGGTATATGTCACACAGGAGTTGCGCAGTGCCGGTGGGAGCATTGAGCTTGTACGCGCCGAGCGACATCGTGATATCCCTTGTCGCATGAGCATTTCAGATAGGCAAGGCGGAGCGGCACAGCCGATTGAGGCAGGGCAAAGCCAAGACTTTGATGTGTATTTTGCACAGTCCCTAGAGCTTGCCTGTGGCGATGTCTTAAGCATCACACATCAAGGCGAATTGTTTGAACTTGAACTCGTGTTTCAAAACAGATATGAAAATCATACAAAGGCGGTTGCTCGCTCCATCTGGGGCAAGGGCTACTAGGAGGAAAAATGGACGATATAAGTAAAATATATGCAGACAAGCTGGCAACATATATCGAGGGGGCTCAAGTGTACACAGAGCGTGTGACGAGCTCTGCGAAGGCTCCGTATTTTCTCGTGAAAACTGTGGAGCGCAGTTTGCATAAGGAACTCTCGGGGATATATATGGTGCGTGACATCGTTGAAGTGATTTATAAGCCAGAGGAGCCGTTTTTAGCGGTGTTATCCGAGATGACATCACTGTTTGCATATGTATTGCAAAAGAGTGAGCTGCCTGATGCGCCAAAGGATATTGAGGCGAAGTTCACAGATGAGGGCAAAGTCTCAATTAAATTTACGATTAGTTATAGGGCGGCGCTCGACACAGAAGCAGCACCGATTATCACTGATAGTAAAATCAAAATTTTAATAGTTGAGTGAGTTTATGAAGAAAAACTTCAAAGCGATTAATATCACTTGAAGAATTTACTTTTCACTGTACAAAGTGGCAAAAATTTGCCAGATTAAAACAATTGCGGCAAACTCACAAAACATCGAGAAAGGAAATATCATAATTATGGTAAGTACAAATTATAACGGGCAAAGACCGGGGGTCTATGTTGATTTCAAGGGCACTGCCGACATCGGCATTGTGGAAAACCAACGCTCTGTCATGGCAATTGCCCTAAAACTCGACTTCGGTGCGAGCGGAAAAATCATTGAAGTCACAAATTCATCGGATATAAAAGCGCTGTTTGGTCGCTCGCTAAACGATGATTTATACCCATTGCTTAGCGGTGGAAATGAGCTGTTTTTGCTCAAGGAGGCATTCAAGAAGGCGGGTACAGTGCTCGTATACAGGACAACGGGCGGCGAGCGTGCTGTGGCGATGCATGGCGATGTCATGGCGGAGGCTGTGCATGTCGGCAGTCGCGGTAATGCGCTGGCATTTCAAATCACGCAGTCAGGTGAATTTTATGAAGTGCAGACATATTTAGATGGCGCTCTAATGCACACACAGACAGTGAAGACGGCGGCAGAGCTTGAGGCGAATTCGTTTTTGGAATTTACATGCGATGAGTTACAAGCAGTACCTCTCACTTCTCTTAGCGGTGGTACGGACACTGCAGAGGATACAGCGACATTTGACAAGTTTTTTCAAGAGCTTGCAAAGAGGAATTACAACAGCCTATGTTACTGCGGTGAGGACAATGCGATCAAGGAGAGCCATGTGCGTTTTATCAAGTCAGAGAGGGAGAGCGAGGGCAAATTTGTCAATCTCGTCCTAAGTGACTACAAAGCGGATTATGAGGCTGTCATCTCGCTCAAAAACGGCGTTATCTTAACCGGCGGCGAGCTGTTTCCAGCAAAATATGCCTGCGTGTATATCGCGGCGGCATGTGCAAATGCGCTTGCAAATGAAAGCCTTACATATGCACCGTATATCGGTGCGGCAGATATCGATGAGGCGCTGTCAAATTCAGAGATTACACAAATGCTGTCAGAGGGACATATGGTGCTGACAAAAGGTACACAGGGGGTTATTATCGAGCGAGATATAAACACATTGCTAAATTACAGCGACACGAAGCCTGCGGCATTTGCGAAAAACAGACTAATTCGCACGCTGGACACAATTGCATTTGACATCAAAGAGATGTGCAAAAGTCTTGTCATAGGCAAGTTGTCAAACAATAGTGATGGGCGAAATATCATCAAGTCAAGCATCGTGAATTACCTTAAAAACAAGGTGGCACAAAACACGATTGACGTGATTGACTCTGCAACTGATGTTATTGTCAGTGAGGGCAGTGCGAAGGACGAAATCAATATTGAACTGAGCGTGGTGCCAATTGATGCGACAGAGAGAATTTACATCTCACTCTATGTTGCTTAAGAGAAATGAGAAAGGAAAAACAGCATGAAAATATTAAAATCTAATGATGTAATCTGCGGTGGCGAGGGACGTGCATATGCACAAATCGGCGATAAAATCGAAGAGCTCATCTATGTTAAAAAGGCTGATGCCACAATAACGAGAAAAAAGGTGTCATTTGCGGTGCTTGGCAGCAGGGCGGAAATCAGCCGCCCTGCAGGCTGGACAGGCAAGGGGAACATGACAGTGTACTATGTGACGACTTTCTTTAGAGAGCTTATAAGTCAATATAACAGCACGGGCCAAGAGATATATTTTGACTTGCATGTCATCAATGAGGAGGCGGCAATTGAGGGCAAAAAGCAAGTTATTGTACTGAAAAATTGCAGCATTGACGATCTCATTTTGACAAAACTCGATGTGGAAAGTGCGGTGCTTGAGGAGAATCTCTCCTTCACTTTTGAAGATTTTGAAATTCTTGAATCATTCGCAACGGTCTAAGGTTTATAGGCTCGACTTCAACGCAGTTGAGGTCGAGCCTTAGAATAAGGAGTTAGAAACGATGATAACACTAATAAAAAATACGCTGGATAAGTTTTATGCCGCGGTATTTGGGGGCAAAAGTGAGGAGATTGTCGGACTGTCTGAACATGATATGAGCACTAAGGGCGAGGCAGAGCTTGATATGCTTGAGCTCATACAAGGCGAGGGAGAAGATGCGTTTGTTCCGCAGCAAAGAATAGCGAATGGCGGCGATATCGGTGAATATGAGGATTTGCTCGAGGGTTTAAGACATGAGATGACACTGCAAAAGGACGACCTAGAGCGAATTTTTGCTGAAAAGGCAGAGCGCTCACTCGAAGGGGCCGCCGCTGTCTACGACGCCGCATATCCATATGCAGACCGTGAAAGAGCACTCGCAGAAGAGCTCAAACTTGCAAATGAAGCCTCAATTGATAAGGCAGAAGAATTTATAGAAAATATCGAAGACGAGCGCAAGGCACTCCTAGAAAATACCGATGAGGCGAAGAGGGAGCTCGGCTTTTTTGAAAGTCAATTAAATTCATTGCGCGAAAACGCCCAGAAACTTTTTTCCGGCACTTTCTCACTGGAAAACATGCGTGATTTCCTCGACAACACCCTGACTTCACTGCTAGTAGGAGAGAGTGAGGAGCTTGATGTAATTGATAAGCTTGATGCGGATGCGGATGTGGATGAAAAAACAAACACGAGCACAAGTCGCACAAGTAGTTTAAAGAACACAGTGTGGGAGCAAGATGATCCATTTTTGACGGGCGATTTTGAGGAGTTTGAGGAGATCAATGCCATGTCACAGGGCATTGGTAGGATGCGCAGTGAGACAGCAAATGTCAATGTTATGGCGGCTTCAAGCGAAGTGGACTTGCTCATTGCACAGCTAGAACAGCGGCTGTTTGAAGAGCAACTCATTGCCCCTGAGAAAAACTATTTCAATGAAGGATGAGGAGGGGGACAGATGAAATATGAATTATATTTTGAATTTGCAGACGGGACAACACTCCCTAAGTTGCCAATTAACCCAAGTGAATTGCGGCTGACAAAACAGGCGAATTTAACAAGCTATATAACTCTTGCAGGCGAAGAAATTGTCAAGATTGGCAAGGGGGCATTGACTGAAATCAACATTTCGGGCACGCTTATGCATATGGAAGGTGGCATTGCTCCGCCTGTGTATATAAATCGCTTGCAAAAAGCGATAGGCGAGGGGACGGCACTTGGGCTCACAATTATTCGAACCTATGACAATATGGAAACGCAGTATCTTGCGATGCCTGTGGTGGTGACCGATGTGCAGTCAAGGGAGATTGGCGGCACGGCGGATATTGAGTATAGTCTTGGTATGAAAGAGTATAAAACGGTTGTGCTCAAAAAAGTGCAAACGGCGACATCGTCGCAGAGCACGGTTGAGCTGACAAGTTCAAGTGAACTGGACAACAGTGACACAGCGCAAACTGGGACTTTGCAAAATGGGGCACAAAAAACCTATGTAGTGCGCAGTGGTGATACGCTGTATGATATCGCAAAGCGCTTTCTAGGCGATGGGGCGAAATTCACCTACCTCGCTAATCTCAATGCAATTGCAAATCCAAATTTGATTTATGTGGGACAGGAGATTAAATTATGCTGACATTGCATATAAAAAGTGCTGATGTGACAATAGATGTGAGTGCTTCGCTTGTAAAGTTAGTGCATGAGAGCTCATTTAATCAAGGAGCATCGTCAATTCGATTTAGCTTACTCAAAACTGCCGAGCTTTCGTTCTTTGAAGGTGATTATGTTGAGCTGTTCTACAACAGCAAAAGCATATTCATTGGCAGGGTCTTCAAGAAAAGTCGAAGTAATTACGACTTAATTGAAGTGTTGGCATATGACAATTTGCGCTACTTCAAAAATCGCACAACGAATTTATATAAGAATAAGACGGCGAGTATGATTGTCGGAGAGCTCGCGGCAATTCAGGGCTTTTCGGTGGGTGAAATTTGTGACAGTGAGTATATAATTTCAAGTTTAATCGCTGAAAATCTCACTTGCCTTGACATCATTTGCGATGCGCTCAGGCGAACGCTCCATGCAAACAGAACGCTGTATTCGCTGTACTGCGTGGGGGAGGCAATTTGCCTGTCAAAGACAGCTAATTTAATCGCAGATGTGAAAATCACGGACAGCAACTTAATCGGGCTGTCATATACCAGTGATATTGACAATGTGACGGCGAATAAAATTGTCATAAAGAGGCAGACGAAAGACGGTGCGTGGCTAGGCGACATAACAAGGAGCGATAGCGAAAACATCGCAAAATGGGGTGAGCTCTCTGCGACATATGTCGCTTTGCATGACGAGAGCGTCGGTGAACTGTCTCTTCGAGCGGACAATATGCTAATTGCTTACAACAAGGTGAGCCGTAAACTTGAGATTTCGTGCGAGGGGGACATGAGTTGCATTGGTGGACATGCGGTGTATGCCGACTTGTCACTGGATTTCAACATCAGCGAGCTGTTTTTGATTGAGCGTGCTACACATAGCTTTGAGAAAAATATGCACAGAATGAGCCTTGTGTTAAACACTGATAATATTGTTAAAACGGAGGCTGTATGATTACACAAATTCAAAGGATAATAACAAATCAAATTAATGCAATGGCATTATGTGATGCGGTTATTGGGACGGTGGAGAGCATAAAACCGCTGAGAGTTGCTTTGCCGTCGGGGATTGTCTTAACAAGAGATGAGCTGTATTTATGTGCGGCGATTTTGCCAAGGGAGTACAATCCAAACCATGTGCATCGTGTTCAAGTCGGCGAGCTTTGGTACGAGAGTGCGACATGCATTCCAACACTTGAAGACATAACGCTTGAGGGGATTGTGGAAAATGACACAGTGCTACTCATGCGTTTTAGAGGCGGACAGAAATATGCGATGATTTCAAAGCTGGTTTAGAGGGAGAGCGTTTTTGTGGGTTTGCATGCTCAATGGCAAAGCCGCAAAAACACAGAAAGGAATGGTCATAAATATGAATAATTCTAGCATTGCTAACAATGTCGAAAATGTTAGCGATATAAAAGATTATGCGCTTAATTATGAGAGCGGAAGCTGTGATAATTTAATTGGCGGCGCCAACAGGGTGTTGCAAGCGCTTAAAAAGGCGTTGATGACGCAGAAGGGGACACATCCGATATACAGCAGTGACTACGGGCTTATGACTGCCGATTTAATCGGCAAAGACAGCGTGCTCATTGAGACGAAGCTAAAGGAGAGGATTATCTCGACGGCGCTATCGATTGAGGGTGTGAGTGCGGTGGAAGCGGTCGAGCTCACACAGGACAAGGACAAAGTTCTCGTCAATTTGTCCGTTGTTATCGACTACTCCACATATGAAATTACGGGGGTGAATTTAATTGTTTGAAGAAATGACTTATGAAGCGATATTGGCGAAGATGCTAGACAAAGTGCCGTCGCATCTTGACAAGAGAGAGGGCTCTGTCGTGTTTGACAGCATTGCGCCTGCCGCATTTGAGATTTCAAGGGTATATGCGACGCTTGAATATTTTTTGATGCTCGGTTTTTTGGAGGGCTCTGTCGGCGAATATCTTGACTATAAAGCGGCGGAAAGTGGAATTGTGCGCTTTGCTGCGACGAATGCCACAATAAAAGTGAGCGTAGTGAATATAGGCGAAGAGAAGTTGGCGGTGCCTATCAACACAAAATTTTTCTGTGAGAAAAATTCGCTGTATTACACAGTGATTGATAAAAGCGAGGACGGCGACTATATTTTAAGCTGTGATTCCATCGGCGCGAGCGGTAATATAAATTCAGGGAACTTCATGCCAACGACAACCGTCCCCAATTTTTACAGGGCGTTCTATGTCACAACCATCAGTTATGGCGAAGATGCTGAGGGCGATGCGGCGCTCAAAAAGCGCTGTCTTGAAAAAATGGGCGATGTGACAGCACAGGGCAATGCGGCGCAATATAATAAATGGGCGGAAGGTTTTTCTGGAATCGGACGCATTCGTCTCGAACTTATTGACGACATCTTACATATTTTTATTCTAGGGGGCGACAATTTGCCGGCAACTGAAGATATTGTGGAGAGTTTCCAAGAGTATCTTGACCCAAATAGCGAGGGGCTTGGCATGGGTGTCGCACCCATTGGGGCAAAGATAGTGGTGCATTCGCCATATACGATTGAAGTGAATGCAGATGTCAGGCTGACAATTGGGACTGGCGCGGATTACAATGATGTCGTGGCAGGAATTGAAGAGGCATTGCTCGAAATGGTCAAGGATGTGTCATTTATAAATGATAAATTCTCCTATTTTGACTTCACGAGTAGACTGCTAAAAGTTGCAGGCATCGCCTCAATTCAAGCAGTTAGCATCAACGATGCAACACAGGATGTGCCACTCATTGACAACATCGTACCAAGGGCAGGCACTGTCACAGTGACGCTAGCATAAGGGAGGGCTGTATGGGAAATCAACTTTTAAGTTACAGCGCACCATATGTCGAGGGGATTTTTGAGCTGTTGCAGTCAATCAACGCACAGAGCTTGGAATTTGAAAAGCTCTGGGAAAACATCAAGGTGACGCATGACAATTTCTATGTCAAGACGGCAGACCTTGCGACGGTGGAAAAATATGAGAATATGCTCGGGATTGTGCCTTTCGACGAGGATAGCCTCGATGACAGACGGGCGAGAATTTTGCTTAGGCTAAACAATCAAGAGAAGCTCTCAAGTGAGTATATTTACAATATCGCCAACACCTTTGAGTGGGGCGATATTGGGATTGAGTTGATTGGGAAAAGCCTTATTTTGACCGCCAAGGAAAAATACGGAGTTTTGCCAAAAAGTGCTCTTGCAATGGAGGAGCTTTTGGAAAAACTGCCGGCGCATTTAGTTCTAAGCCTTGTATATAAATTGTGGCGATATGGCGAGATTACAAGCGAGGCGAGGACGCATGGGTTCTTGGGTGAACTCACCCATGAGGAGATAAAAAACAGATATATAGGGGATGTAAAATGAATATAATAAAGGCGATTTTCGCCACAATTTTCGGATATTTATCCGTGCTGTACGAGAGCCATGGCACATTGTTTATGCTAGTCATTGCCGCAATGGTATTTGACTATATAACAGGGGTGCTTGCGGCTGCTAAACAGGGCACGGTGAATAGCAAAAAGGCCTCAGACGGGCTGTATAAAAAATTTGGATTTTTCCTTTTGTTGTGCTTTGGCTTTTTCCTAGATGTGTCAATTGCATATTTCGCAACAAATACGCTTGGAATTAGTTTTAGCACGGATATGTCAATCGGTTTTATACTTGCCGCTTGGATTGTTTTAACAGAGGCAATTTCAATTTTGGAAAACTTTATTACGCTCGATATCAATGTTCCGAGTTGGATTAAAAATTCTTTGCAAAGTGCAAAGGGCAATATCGAAAACAACACACAGTTTAATGATGAAGTAAATGGGAAGTCCGATTCATCTGAAAGGTAAACGTATTATGAGAATTTTTCTTGATCAAGGGCATGGTGGAAGCGACGGCGGTGCCGTCGCTTCCACAGGACAAACAGAAGCTAGGACGAATTATAATGTCTGCGCATTTTTATATGGAATGCTCACGAAAATGGGGCATGATGTGAGCCTTGCTCGCAGTCATCACGATGAAAATATCACCTTGTTGGAGCGTCGTGCAAAAATGCACAGCATAAGGCCTGACCTCGTGATTTCTGTGCACCACAATGCATTTAACACGAAGGCAAGAGGTGCTGAGGTGCTGGCACAATGGAAGGACAGAAATGGGGGAGCGAGCAAGGAGTTTGCGACATATCTCCTCGATGAATTTGAAGCGCTGGGGCTTATCCGCAGGAGCGTTGTGCACCAAGTAAACAGCACAGGCGATGCTGACTACTACGGCATATTGCGATATGCGGACGAGATTGGAGCAGTAGCTGTGATTACGGAGTTTGCGTTCATTGATAATGACGAGGACTTGATGTTTATTAATGGCTATGATAAGCAGGAGTTGCAAGCTAATGCGATTAGTAAAGCGGTGGCTAAAATGACAGCGAAGACATAAGTCAGCACAAACTTAATCGCATCGCGATTAGTAACGCGGTGGCTAAAATGACAGCGAAGACATAAGTCAGCACAAACTTAATCGCATCGC